>VHBA01000008.1 GCA_016872175.1 Sphingomonadales bacterium
CTTCCGTAACGGAAACGGCTGCTGGCATAGCATAGCGTAAGGGCCTTCTCAGCGCGGGTTATGGCCACATAAAACAGACGCCTTTCTTCCTCAAGATCAGCCCGCGATGTTAATGCCATTTGAGAAGGGAAGAGGTTTTCTTCCAATCCGCCAATAAATACATGCGGAAATTCCAGACCCTTGCTGCTGTGGATGGTCATCATACTCACGCAGTCGCGGTCAGGATCTTTGTCTTTCTGTTCATCGGTGTAAAGAGCAACCTCTTCCAGAAAGTTGGCCAGTGTTTTTTCCTTTTCGCTTTCATCGTCTTCCGTAAACTCCTGTATACCATTTAGCAATTCAGTTACGTTCTCATATCGGCTGATGCCCTCAACTGTTTTATCATCATACAGGGTTTTGAGAAGGGTGGTTTGTTTGGCCACATGGGTAGCCAGCTCAAAGGCACTGTGGGTGGTGGTCATAGCCATGAAACTCTTCATCATCATGGCGAAATTTTCCACCCTGGGCGCGCCGGTTCCTAAATCAGGATAATTGCGTGCATTGGCCACAATATCCCAGATTCCGTTTTTGTGCTCTGATGCCAGAAATAACAGGCGGTTTACTGTGGTATCGCCAATACCCCTGGCGGGATAATTGATGATGCGTTTCAGTGCCTCCTCATCGTTGGGATTTACCGTTAAACGAAGGTAAGAAAGCAGGTCTTTGATTTCCTTTCGCTGATAGAAGCTGGTTCCGCCGTAAATGCGGTAATCAATGCTTTGTCTGCGCAAAGCTTCTTCAAAACTCCGACTTTGGCTGTTGGTGCGGTATAAAATGGCGAAAGCCTTATTTGGAAGGTGTTTCTGGTTTTTTTGTTCAATAATCTGCTGGGCTACAAAGCGGGCTTCGTCGCTATCGGTGGCAGAACGTACCACTTTTATTTTATCGCCGGTTTCATTGGCAGTCCAAACCTCTTTTTCCAGCTGTTTTTTGTTGTTTTTTATTACGCTGGATGCGGCATTCACGATGTTTCGCGTGCTTCGGTAATTCTGTTCCAGTTTTACGGTAAAAAATTCTGTTCCAGTTTTACGGTAAAAACATCCGGATAATCGCGGTTAAAGTTGAGGATATTCTGGATGTTGGCACCCCGAAAAGCATAAATACTTTGTGCATCGTCACCCACCACGCAGATATTCTGGTGCACTGCCGCAATGCGCTTGGTAATCATGTACTGCACCGTGTTTGTATCCTGGTACTCATCAACCATCACATATTTAAAGCGGTGTTGCCATTTGTGGCAAACATCCGGGTGCTTTTCAAGAAGTATGTAGGTGTTTATTAGAATGTCATCAAAATCCATGGCACCTGCCCTAAAGCAACGCTCGGTGTAAGCCGCGAAAATATCTCCAAACTTGGGGCGGTTGGCGTTTTTATCCTGTTGGTTCAACTCTTCGTTGCGGCTGTAGGCAGCTGCCGTAATCAGGTTGTTTTTTGCCATACTGATGCGCCCCAGCACCATGCCCGGTTTATAGGTTTTGTCATCCAGGTTCAGCTCTTTCAGGATTGTTTTGATGAGGCTTTTGCTGTCGTCGGTATCGTAGATGGTGAAATTGGATGGATAGCCCAGTTTTTCGGCTTCCTGTCTGAGAATTCTGGCAAATACGCTGTGGAAAGTTCCCATCCACAGGCTTTTGGCAGCCGGCCCCACCAGGTTTTCAATGCGGTTTCGCATTTCGCGGGCTGCCTTGTTGGTGAATGTAAGCGACAAAATGCTGAAAGGATCCGCGCCTTCGTTTAGGAGATGGGCAATTCTGAAAGTGAGTACACGCGTTTTCCCTGAGCCGGCACCGGCTATAATCATAACTGGTCCGTCAATATGGGTTACTGCCTGGCGTTGCGGCTCGTTCAGTTTTTCCAGGTATGGCGGAATGTCGTCGTTGTCGTTTTGGTCGGGCCAGCGCATAAAAAAGAACCACAAATTTACTCATGCTTTTGTGCTGACCGCTAAACACTTTTGCACAGTTCATGCCCATAAAATGTTTGTATTTTCTAATAATAATTTGTAAGTTTGTTCAAACAAATATTAAGAGGCGTGCATTTATACATTCGCTTTGTGCGCTTCCGATGGGTGCTATGGTAACAGATTTGAATATTTTGCGTCAATGGATTGACGAAACACCGGCTACAGCCCGTCAGCCGGTTTTGTTCATCGGACATGGCAGTCCCATGAATGCTATAGAAACAAACCCATACACCAAGGCGCTGGAAGCAATGGGTAAAATGATTTTAGAGAAAAGCATGCCTTTGGCTACGCTTGTGGTTTCTGCCCATTGGCTCACCCTAGGAACCTTTGTTCAGGTGGCTCAAAACCCCGAAATTATTTACGACTTTGGCGGCTTCCCCGATGAGCTGTATAAGGTTCAATATCCAGTTGCCGGTTCACCGGAATTTGCAAAAGAAACGGCAGAACTTTTGCCTGGCGCACAAACAGCGACAGACTGGGGTCTGGATCATGGAGCCTGGGCGGTGTTGAAGCATCTTTTTCCCGGGGCAAATATCCCGTCATTTCAGTTGAGTATAGACTTGGGTAAACCCATGCAGCATCATTTTGAGCTGGCAGGGATGCTTTCAAAACTGCGCGACAGGGGCGTGCTGATTATCGACAGCGGCAACATCGTTCACAATCTTGGTGCCAGTATTCCTATGCTTGGACGCGGCGATAAAAACGCATTTGACTGGGCCTTAGAATTTGATGGTTGGGTAGGGAATGCCTTGCAAAACGGGGATTACAGCAAACTTGTTAAGTATGAGAATGCAGGTAAAATGGCGCAATTGTCTGTGCCATCTCCCGATCATTATATTCCCATGCTTTACAGTCTTGGTATTGCCGGAAAAGCAGAATCTGTAAACACATTTTACGAAAGTGTGGAATATGGTGGTATTAGCATGCGCAGCTTCATTGTCCACTGACCAATAAATTTGGAAATCACAATAAAAATCCCTATATTAGCAGTAATGAAAAATATAATAATGGTTCTTTCCTTGGTCTCGTTTGTTGTCATTGGGTTAAATAGTTGTAAAAAATCATCCGGAACGGCATTCGAGCACTCCACCATGCGCCCCTGGTTCGATAAAAATTGCCAATCATGCCATGGCAGTGGTGGCAGTAAAAGTGGTGCGTGGTCGTATAATTCTGACAATTATGAATCATCCATTAAAAAACACATCAGCCATTTATATCAGGATGTTTTTGTAAATAAATCTATGCCCCCCGGCGGGTTGACTCAGGCTGAACTGGATCAGTTCAAGACCTGGTATGATGCAGGTTATCCGGCTAAATAGGATTAAATAGATTATTTTTTTTCTTACATCTTATCTTTGCGTAATGCAAATTCACTCAGGCATAGACCTTTTTTGGGTTTTTGTTGGCATCATCGCATTGGGTGCTGCCATAGTGAGTTTGTTGTGGCGCAGCCGCGAACGTCTCATTTTGCGTTCTTTATCCAAATTGATTGCTACAGAAAAGGAAGACCATAATCAGCGCGATTTTGCGCAGGTGAAGGATGTAGAAGAGGCGCTGAAAAAACTATTTGAGGCACGCAAGGAGGAGATGGATCATCTGAAAATGTTGGAAGGCTATAGGCGCGATTACATTGGCAATGTGGCGCATGAGCTGAAAACCCCTATTTTCAGTGTTCAGGGGTATCTGGATAATATTCAGGAGGATGAAGAAATGGATACTGATACCCGAAAATTATTTCTGGAAAAGGCTTCCAAAAACACACAGCGTCTTGTGCAGATTGTGAGTGATCTGGATACCATTACCAAATACGAGAGCGGTTTCCTTCGCCTGGAATATGAAGATTTTGACATCAAACTGCTGGCTGATGAAGTTATTGAAAGCCTGGAAATACAAGCCAGCGAAAAGAAAATTACCCTTTATGAATATTCAGGTGCAGGTCGGTTTTGGGTCCATGCCGATAAATTTCGTATTAGGCAGGTGCTGACAAATCTGGTTTTGAACAGCATACGATACGGGAAGGAAAGTGGTTACACCAAAATCAGGCTGAGCGACACCGGCGAAAAAATTATTGTGGAGGTTGCCGATAATGGAATTGGGATTTCTGAAGAAGCCAAACCCAGGGTTTTTGAACGGTTTTTCCGCGCTGATAAAAGCAGAAACCGCGCCAGTGGTGGCAGTGGTTTGGGGCTGAGTATTTGCAAACATATTATGGATGCTCACGGAGAGTACATTGAGGTTATGAGTACAGAAGGGGCGGGTAGTGTGTTTTCTTTTGCACTGAAAAAAGCAGAGGAAGCCACTGATTAGTGGTATTAGATTTGGACAATTGAATTATGGTGTGAATAATTTTGAGCTGTTTCAAGCATTTACAAGTATGGTGTAGTTAAATTTGACGCCGCTAACAATCAAAAATAAAGCATGACAGACATAAGCAGCAAAGGGGCTCCACAGTATAATCCGCTGGAGAGCATGATGAGCCGTTTTAATGAGGCAGTGAATATTTTGGGTTTGGACGATCATTTCGCCAGTGTACTTAAAGTGCCGGATAAGGCAGTGATTGTGAATATTCCGGCTACCATGGACGATGGAACCATTCAGGTATTTGAAGGCTATCGTGTAGTGCACAGTGTTCATCTTGGGCCCAGCAAAGGAGGTATTCGCTACAGCATGGATGTTCATCTGGATGAGGTAAAAGCCCTGGCCGCATGGATGACATGGAAATGTGCAGTGGTAAATATTCCTTATGGTGGTGCGAAAGGTGGTATCAAATGTGATCCGCGCAGCATGAGCAAAGGAGAACTGGAGCGTTTGACCCGCGGTTATACCCTGGCCATGAAAGATGTGTTTGGTGAAGATAAAGACATTCCGGCACCCGATATGGGAACTGGCCAGCAGGAAATGGCTTGGATACTTGATGAATTCAGCAAAATCAGGGGACAAAACAGCTGGGGTGTGGTAACCGGCAAGCCTTTGGTGCTTGGTGGAAGCCAGGGTAGGGTAGAAGCTACCGGCCGCGGTGTGATGGTGAGCACACGCAGTGCATTGGCCAAACTGGGGATAAAGCCTACGGTTGCTACCTGCGTAGTGCAGGGCTTTGGTAATGTGGGCAGTATTTCTGCCAAACTGATATCCAAACTGGGTGTGAAGATTGTAGGTATATCTGACATTAGCGGCGGATATCATAATCCCGAAGGAATTGATGTGGAAGAGGCGATGGCTTATGTGGCAAAAAGCCCGAGCCGCAGTCTTGAAGGCTACGCCGGTGGCAGCAAGGTTTCCAATTCCGAATTGCTCACTTTGCCTTGCGATGTGCTGGTTCCTGCCGCCATGGAAGACCAGATTACCGCAGAAAATGCGGCAGATATAAAAGCGAAACTTATTGTGGAAGGGGCAAATGGTCCCACTACCGCAGATGCCGATCCTATACTGAACGCCAAAGGTGTGTTGGTAGTGCCTGATATTTTGGCAAATGCCGGCGGTGTTACCGTAAGTTATTTTGAATGGGTACAGAATCGTCTGGGATACTACTGGACAGAAGAGCGCGTACATCGCCGTGCCGACAGGGTTATGAAAATGGCCTTTGACAACGTTTATGCTGCCTCAGAAAAATACAAGGTGAATATGCGTATTGCTGCATACATTGTGGCGATAGATAAAGTGGCCAGTACCCTTAAACTTAGAGGTTCTTTCTAATTTGAATAAATGACACTTCACAGAGAAGGATTTAAAATTATTCTTTTTTCAACCCTTACACTGGGTGGGCTTAACTTTGGCCTGCATGAATGGATTGGCGATAACTGGATAACCACAACCGTATTGGTGTTGTCGCTGGTGTTTTATGTGCTTATAATTCAATTTTTTCGAAATCCTTCGCGTTTCACTCCAATTGATGAGAATCATGTGATAGCACCTGCCGACGGAAAGGTGGTTGTGATTGAAGACGTAGAAGAACCGGAATTTTTTAAAGGGAAACGCAAACAACTCAGCATTTTCATGTCTCCTTTGAATGTGCATGTAAATCGCTACCCGATTGCCGGTAAGGTTGTTTATCAAAAATATTATCCCGGAAAATATCTGGTGGCATGGCATCCCAAAAGCAGCACAGAAAATGAGAGAACATCGGTGGTGGTTGAAAATGCCAAAACACAGATTTTGTTCAGACAGATTGCCGGTGCATTGGCCCGAAGGATTGTGTGTTATGCAAAAGAAGGGGATTCTGCCAAACAGGGTGCTGAATATGGCTTTATAAAATTCGGCAGCCGCATAGATCTTTACCTGCCTGTGGATTGTAAAGTCAATGTCAATTTAGGACAGAAAACAAAGGGTGGAGAAACCATTCTTGCATATTTGGCCTGATTGTAGTAAATTTGAAAGATATAACCTTAAAAAATTAATACCATGAAAAAAATATTCGTATTCGCCATCTGCGCCGTAGGTTTTGCATTTGCGGCTCAGGCTCAAACCTCTGCTTCTGCCGCTTCTGCTGAAACCATTACCCAAGATCAGATTGCCGCTGAAAAAAATGGTACTGCCATCACTTCTGCTCAGCCTGCTCAAAGCGTTGAAAAGAAACAGTGTGCAGGTGCTGCTAAATCTTGTGGTGGTACTGCAACCAAATCTTGCTGCAAAGCAAAAACAGGTGAAGCGTCAACTGCAACTTCAACAGAAAAGAAATCTTGCTGCAAAGATAAAGCTGCTGCTTCTGCAGGTTGCAAGGGTCAAGAGACCTCTGCCAACGGTGAAAAGAAATCTTGCGCAAAGCCTCGCTGCAAGAAATCTGAACACTAATTATAAAAACAATCAACAAAAAGGCTGCCCTTTGGTGGCCTTTTCTTTTTTATACGTTATTCTGACCTTTATTTTGCAGTGAAATGCAAAAGGACAAGGGGTTTCGTCGCAGGGTAGTAACGCTGATTATTGTGGTACTGCTTACGGCGGCTGTGGTAGCGGTTTATTTGGCCTATGGCTTTCATTCGCGAAGCAACTTACCCCTTATTGTGCCCAAAAATGTAACCTGGTTTTATCACTTTCAAAGTAGAAGTGTGGATGAGGCAGCACGTAAATCGGCAGACAGTCGCCCATTGTATTATGATAGTTTTTATTATACACTAGTAAAATTACCTGTTTTACATAATGTGAAAGATGCAGGACAGCCCGGAATTTACCTGATGACGGATATTGTTCTATTTGCTGATTCTAAGGGATGGTATACGGCACTTACCGTTACTTCTGAAGAAAAACTTAATACTTTTTGCAAGGATAATGTGCCCGCTGACCTAGTAGAGAAACCGGTTGAAAAACCTGAATTTACCTATGTGAAATCTAAGACCCGTAATCTTTATTTTGCCTATAAACACAAAGCCTGTGTGTTTTACGTCCCCTCGGATACTTCATTAAATATCGCTGCTGCTGAGGAAGCCTTGAAAGCAGTTTTCACCCAAAAAGACAATAGTATCTATAACAATCAGGCCCTGCAGCGTATTTATGATAAAGATTGTCAGATAGTTTTTTGGGGTGAAGGAATAGGGCATGGTGTGCATCTGGATGCAGGTTATGCTCAATTCCATTATACAGATTCCGTGCGAAATAGCCGACCGATGTCTCCACTTTACCTTTTCAACCAAGCAGGTATAAAGTATTCTGAATCTGAAGTGGAGCGTATATTAACCAAAAACAATCAAATAAAATCTCGTGATTATCTGAATCAGACATTCAGAGCGATGTATTACTTCCTTAAACCTTTTGTAAAATGAGTATTTCAGCAACCATAAAAAAACTTCTCAGTGAGAGAATCCTGATTATTGACGGTGCAATGGGCACCATGATTCAAAAACATAAACTAACCGAAGAAGATTATCGCGGTGAGCGTTTCAGGGATTATGCCCATTCACTGAAAGGGAACAATGATTTGCTGGTGCTCACGCAACCTCAGATTATTCTCGATATTCACCGTGCATTCCTGGAATCAGGAGCCGATATTCTGGAAACGAATACTTTTAGTGCCAATTCCATTTCCATGGCGGATTACCACATGGAGAATTTGGTTTGGGAGCTCAACGTTGAATCAACCAAACTTGCAAGAAAGGCTGCAGATGAATATACCGCCAAAAACCCTGCTAAACCTCGATTTGTGGCGGGTTCCATCGGCCCTACAAACCGCACGGCCAGCCTCAGTCCGGATGTAAACAATCCCGGTTTTAGGGCGGTGAATTTTGATGATTTGCGAATTGCTTATCGTGAGCAGGTACAGGCACTCATCGAGGCGGGTTGTGATTTGCTGCTGGTAGAAACTGTTTTTGATACACTGAATTGCAAAGCAGCATTATTTGCCATTAATGAACTGAAAGAAGAGCTGAACTCAGATATACCTGTGATGGTTAGTGGAACGATTACGGATAATTCCGGACGAACGTTAAGTGGACAAACTCCTGAAGCCTTCTGGAATTCGGTGTCGCATGGCAATATTATTTCAGTTGGGTTTAACTGTGCGCTGGGGGCAGAGCAAATGCGACCTTATGTTGAGGAACTTAGCCGTGTGGCATGGATTAATGTAAGTTGTTATCCCAATGCCGGCTTGCCCAATGAATTTGGCGAATATGACGATACCCCAGATGGAATGGCGGGTGTGCTGGAGAGTTGGTGTAAAGAAGGCTGGGTAAATATTGTTGGAGGCTGCTGCGGTACTACCCCCGATCACATCAGGGCTATTGCGGATGTAGCGGCGAAGTATAAACCCAGAGAGGTTCCTGTGCTGTCTTTTTCATAAGCACCAAAGTGTGATTTTTTTGCGCAATTGGTTGTATCTTTGCAAACTCATTTAAAAATGGCTGATATTCAAACCATGAATGCGCCCGCTACGGTCTTTGATCTTTTTGCAGGGCTTGAATCAACACAACACGAACAAATCGTTTTTTGTCAGGACCATGCAACTGGCCTCAAGGCTATTATTGCTATACACAATACCGTTTTAGGACCGGGGCTTGGTGGAACACGAATGTGGTCTTATGCCAATGAAAAAGATGCAGTGCGTGATGCATTGCGTCTTAGCCGTGGTATGACGTATAAAGCATCTGTGGCAGGTCTGAACCTCGGCGGTGCTAAAGCGGTAATCATCGGCGATGCCAAAACTGCCAAAAGTGAAGCCCTCATGCGCAAGTTTGGTCGTTTTGTAGAAAACCTGAACGGTAAATACATTACTGCTGAAGATGTGGGAACCACAACCCGCGACATGGAATATGTGAACATGGAAACAGATCACGTTGTGGGTTTGCCTGAATCCATGGGCGGCGGCGGTGATCCATCACCTGTAACTGCTTTCGGAACATACATGGGTATTAAAGCATCTGCTAAAAAAGCATGGGGAAGCGAAAGCCTGAATGGTAAAAGTATAGCTGTGCAAGGCATAGGAAAAGTAGGCATGCATTTGCTTGAACACCTCAAAAAAGAAGGTGCATCACTGTATGTGGCCGATATAAATGAAGCTGCATTAAAGCAAGCCGCTGAAATGGGAGCCATTGTGGTGAGTGGGGATGATATGTATGATTTGGATGTGGATGTATTTGCTCCATGTGCTTTGGGTGCTATCCTGAATGATAATACCATTCCCCGTTTGAAATGTCAGGTTGTGGCCGGCGCTGCCAACAATCAGCTTGAAGACGAGAAAGTTCACGGTGATATGCTGAAAACCAAGGGCATTATGTATGCACCCGACTTTGTAATCAATGCAGGTGGCCTGATCAACGTATACAGCGAGTATACAGGATATGTGCGTGAACAGGCTATGTCACAAGCAGAAAATATCTATAAAACCATTTTGGATATCTATACGTTGGCCGACACCCAGAATGTGAATAACCAACAGGCTGCCATCAAGCTGGCCGAAAAGCGTATTCACGATATGATGTTGGTTCACAGCACCTACTAAGGTTAAAAACCATAACAGTACTAGTTTTATCCTGATTTTTCAGGTTCATCTGCCTTTTTATCACACAAATTGTATTAATTGCAGGTGATATGAAGTTTCAGCGACCGAAAGTTCAAAACACGGCTGTTGCCCTTCTATTTATTTTTCTGGCAATAATTTTAGAACTGCTATTTTGGTGGAAGGCTGAATGGCCTGCCGGTGGTCAAGACAGCTGGAACCATTACCTGTATGCTCGTTTTGCACCATCTCACCCTGAATTATTTGCTGATCAGTGGGGAAAGCCCTTCTTTACGCTTATAGCTTCTCCTTTTGCACAGTTTGGAATTGAGGGAATTTATGTGTTGAATATCCTTTGTATGGCAGGCGGTGCATGGTTATTATTTCTTGCTGCCAGGCGCCTGAATTTTAAAATGCCTTGGCTGGCGTCCATATTTTTTTTGTTCCAACCCGTTGTTTTCGGTAATATTATCGGTGCACTTACAGAACCCTTAAATGCCTTTGTGCTATGTCTGGCACTTTATTGCCTGGCATCACTGAGGTATGTTCCGGCTGCTATTCTCGTTTCATTGTTTCCATTCTTCAGGTCCGAGGGAATAATACTTTGGGCTGTTGTTTTTATGTTTTTTATCATTCGCAGCAAGTGGAAACCTTTGATATGGCTGTTTTCTGGAACCCTAATACTGAGTTTAGCAGGAGCTATTTATTCGGGAGACGTATTCTGGATCCTCACCCACAATCCTTATTTCAAGGCTGAAATAGACAACCGATTTCAAATAGGGCATGGTGATTTTTTGCATTATTTACATGCCCAGCGACAGATATGGGGAATTGCCGTTACGGCATTAGTGGCGCTGGCACTGGCCTGGCTATTTGCCCATATTGTATATTTGGTTCAAAGAAAAACACCCGAAGAGAAAAGTAGGTTTTGCTTTTGGCTGGTGGCGCCTATGTTTTTGGCTTTTTTTCTGGCCCATTCATGGATTTGGTATAAAGGGTCTTTCGGGTCTCACGGTTTGCTCAGGGTTTTTCTGCTGACGTCGCCACTCACCGCTTTACTGGCTCAGTATGCTTCTGAAAAAATACTATCTATTGAGGTGAATGTTATAAAAGGGGTTTTTGTTTATTCTGTTATTGCTGCAATGGTACTTGGTGGGTATGCCGGAAATAAAACAGCTTTTCCATGGCAGTCTAAACCATCAGTAGCGGCTTTTCCCGGAGAACCTCAGCTAGATAATGCCTTGGCATTTATTGAAAAGCAAGGTTTGAAAAGCAATGTTCTTGTTCATCAGTTGCCATGGTTAAACGCACAGTTGGGTTTGGATCCCTGGGCTAAACCGGAAGTGGCCAAAACGTTTTATATCTGGAGCATTGACAAAAGGCCGGGTCAGGACTGGATGCCGGATAGTTGTGTCGTGTTATGGGATAATTTCCATGCCCGCAGGGATGCACCCATGACGCTTACTGATATGCGAAAGCTTACTCAGTACAAGGAACTGGCTTATTTCCCTGCCCCGGATAGCATCTATGATGTTAGGGTATTTATAAAATCCCGGTAATTTACATTTTAAGTAAATCGCGCATTTTGCGCTGTATCGTATTGGCTGCAAATTCAGGATTAATGGGGTACAGGGTGTTCATCCATTTGGCATCATTGCCGATAAATATTTGATACGCTTTTTTTATTCAATGCCTTTGACAATGGCTTCCGCAGCCCTTTGCGGTGGAATCCGTTTATAATTTTTCGCTTTTGAATGGGGTATTTCCGGAGGGGTTACACCGGAATTCATGCTTATTTCTGTGTCAATTGCACCGGGAAAATCTACCGAAACATAGATGCCCGTATTTTTTAATTCAGAATGAAGGCCCTCCGTAAATAGCTTCACAGCGGCTTTTGAGGCACCGTAAAATACCTGTCAGGGAACCGGTACAAATCCGCCAATGCTGCAAACGTTAACAATGTGAGCTTCTTTGCGTGTTAACAAGTGCGGCAGGAATGCTCTTGTCATATTAACAGTGCCATAGAAATTGATGTTCATTACCCTTTCAATATCCTTCATTTCAATGTCTTTTACGGTGGTGAAAGGCTGAATAACACCAGCATTGTTGATGAGTCCATCAATACATCCATGATTATGCAGAATTTGATTTATCAATGCTGGAATAGCCTTATTTTCGGTAATGTCAAGGGCATGACACGAAAAGCGCACGGCTAAAGACCCGGCCTCCATCTCAGTTTCATGCAGGCCTTCCTCATCCTTGTCAATACATGCCACGCGTGCGCCTTTATCCAGCAAGTGCAAGGTAAGAGTCCTGCCAATGCCATTTCCTGCGCCGGTTACGGCAACGGTTTTTTGAGCAACATTCATAGCCGCTGCAAAGAGATTATTAAATAGAAGAAGATTAGCTGATTTAGGTCGCTTAGCTTGATGATATTTCGGTGAGGGCGCTTACCAGCACATCAAGGTCTTTTATCGTATTGCTTAGATGTGGCGTAATTCTTACACCATTGATAGCGGGATGCTCAATAGCGACGGTAAATATGCGGTATTTTGAAAATAGAATTTCGGCAAGTTTGCCAGGGGTGTAGCCATCAATTTTGCCAGGGGTGTAGCCATCAATGGCAACATTGGCAATGGCTCCGCAACGGGTTGCATCTTCCCAGGGTGTATTAAGTTTAATTTTGGGTGTTTTCGCCACTTTGCTTGTCCAGTAATGCATCATATAGCGAAGTCTTTTTTCTTTAAGTGCACTGCCAATCTTATTGTGAAAAGCAATGGACTCAGGAATGCACTGCAAAGTTTGAATAGGGCGAGTTCCCACATGTTCAAATCGCCGAATATTATTGCTTGGCTGTGATGTGTCTCCCATAAGCGGCCATAATTCGGGAATGAAGTCTTTCCGCATCCAAAGAAATCCTGCTCCCAGCGGATTACAAAGCCATTTATGCAGGCTGGCTCCTACAAAATCTGCCTGAAGGTCGGCTATGCCAAATTCCAGATGCGCCACAGCATGCGCTGAATCTACCGCAACGGCAATATTCCTTTTTTTGGCTTCTGCCGCAATTTTAGCGACCGGAATTACCTGTCCTGAGAGGTTAATGAGGTGGGTGAGGTGAACCATGCGTGTTTTTCGGGTAAACAAACGTTGGTAAGCCTCGGTGACTTCCTCGTCGCTGTTGGGTATTAAAGGAACCTGTGCGTATTTCAATACAATGCCAAATCTTTTGGCTGCCTGCTGAAATGCCTCTGTCATACTGCCATAATCCTGATTACCCAGTACGACTTCATCGCCCTTTTCCCATGGGAAACCCATAATGACAATGTTCAAGGCTTCGGTTGTGTTGCGCAGCAGCGCCAGTTCTTCGGCATCGCACCTAAGAAAGCCCGCCAGAGAAGTTCTTGCGGATTCTATGGCTGCCTGTTGTTCTTTGCGCATAAACACACTGTTGCGGGTATTGATGTCCTTTTCGCTTTGCTGGTGAAATGCCAGTGTAGAAGCCGGTTGATGGCTGAAATAGCCGTTTTCAAGATTTATAAAGCCATCCGGTCTGGTGTATAGCGCTCTTACCTTGTTCCAATAATTTTCGTCTGCTACTCCAGCATCCGGTTCCGGTGATGTTGGTAGTGATTGTGACATTAAACGATTATTGATCAGGGTTGTTCCGGCCAGGGCGATGGAGCCAGAAATGAAATCGCGACGCTGCATGCCGCAATTTAACCTAGTAAGTTAAATTTAAATAATATCCTTAGGCAAATTTTCTTCACCAGGTTTGTAATGTTCCCTTAGTTCTGCAGGTGGCTGTGTTTTGCGATGCATTCGCATTTGAAGAATATCCACGAGAAAAGAAAATGCCATAGCAAAATATATGTATCCTTTTGGAATTTCCAGCCCCCAGCCCTCTGCAATCAGTGAAAATCCAATCAAAAGCAAAAATGCAAGAGCCAGCATTTTGAATGCAGGATGCTTATTTACAAAATTGCTTATGGGACCTGCGGCAAACAACATCATAACCACAGATAAAATAACCGCTACATACATAACCCAAAGTTCTTTTACCATGCCTACCGCAGTGATGATGGAATCAATCGAAAAAACCAGATCCATTATAAGTATCTGAACAACTACCGCTGAAAAACCAGTTGTTTTTAGTTTAGAAGATACATCTCCGGCTTCCCCCTCCGTTTTGTGATAAATTTCTGCTACACTTTTGTACAACAGAAACAACCCTCCTGCAATCAGTATAATGTCTTTACTGGTAAATCCTTTGTTTAAAATAGTCAGAAGTGGTTCATTCAACTGCATTATTAGCGTAATTATTCCAAGCAAAGCCAACCGCATAATACTAGCCAAAATCAAACCAATGCGCCTTGCTCTTCGCTGCTTTTCTGAAGGAAGTTTAGAAGCAAGTATTGAAATAAAAATCACGTTGTCAATACCGAGAACCGCTTCAAGCAGAACAAGCGTAAATATGGAAATGATGATTTCTAATTCCACAGGTTAATTTTTAATGTCTTTTAATTTTAATTGCAAACTGGTTCTTCCATTGAAGGTGTTTTCCTCAATACAATAGCAGGCATGAAAGATACTTTTGTTGCTAACTGTATGTATGTAATGGCTCATGCCAAAGCCGATGGTGTCAATGCCTGAATTTCGTTGATGTACTGTCATTTTGAGATGTTTCTCTTTTAATACTCTGGCGGTGCCATTTGACTGCATGTTGTCACTTCTAAAAACAGGAATCATATTGCCTGGACCAAAAGGAGCCATCTGGTTAATAATATTCAGCATACCTGGATTGATATCGCTAAGTGAAATAAGCAAATCATATTCAATTTCCGGGAGGGTAGGTACCCCGTCGGCTTTCTGTTTGACAATATCTTCAAATCTTCTGGCAAATTCCTCAAAGTTTTCAGAGCGAATGGAAAGTCCGGCTGCATATTTATGGCCCCCAAATTGCTCAACCACATCACTGCAGGATCCGATGGCTTCGTGTATGTCAAAGTCTTTTACACTGCGGGCAGAACCGGTGAGCATGCCATCGTTTTCCGAGAAAACAATAGTGGGTTTGTAAAACTGTTCAACCAATCTGCTGGCTACAATGCCTATAACCCCCTTATGCCATTGATTACCAAATAGCACAGTACTTTTCTTAGCCAATAGTTCAGGGCTGGTTTCCACCAGTGAAATGGCTTCGCGGGTGATGTCATTATCCAATTCCTTACGCTCGTGGTTGCGTTCTTGCAGCACTTTGGCCAGCTTTCTTGCGGTATTGAAATCTTTTTCGATAAGCACCGCTACAGCAGCTTTGGCATCAGCTATACGTCCTGCGGCATTGATGCGTGGCCCAATACCAAACACGATATCCGATATAGAGAGCGTACTTTTTTGCTGATAGCCCTCCAACAGTGCCTGA
Organism: Sphingomonadales bacterium; assembly: GCA_016872175.1. Taxonomy (GTDB): domain Bacteria; phylum Bacteroidota; class Bacteroidia; order NS11-12g; family UBA955; genus RGEC01. The sequence goes on from VHBA01000008.1 coordinate 15,340, forward strand.
ATGCCCAGTGAAGGATTCTCATTAATCTTTTTAAGACCAAAATAGGCGAGGGTTCTGTTCTCTCCCCGAATATCAACCAAGTCACTGGCGACACTCACAGCTACCATATCAATATATTCCATGATGGAATCCAGCGGTAGCCCATGTTTTTCTGCGAATGCCTGTATGAGTTTAAATCCAATGCCGGCTCCTGAAAGTTCCTTGTAGGGGTATTCGCAATCTTTTCGTTTGGGATTTAGTACTGCAGAGGCTTTGGGAATGGTGCTGCCGGGCAAATGGTGATCGCAGATGATAAAATCAACACCTTTGGAATTTGCATAGTCGATTAAATCATTTGAGCGGATGCCGCAATCCAGGGCTATTACAAGTCCAAATCCATTTTCTGCGGCATAGTCAATCCCTATTTTGCTGATTCCGTAACCTTCCTTGTAGCGATCCGGAATATAGTAATCAATTTCGCCGGTATGTCTGTTGCTCAAAAAGCTGTATACAATACTCACGGCAGTAGTTCCATCAACATCATAGTCTCCAAAAACCATGATTTTTTCACCATTGGCGATGGCTTTGTCAATACGCTCAATGGCTTTTTCCATATCCTGCATCAAAAATGGATCATGCAGGTCTTCTATTTTCGGACGAAAGAATTTTTCAGCTTGCAGATAGGTTTCTATACCGCGCTGAATAAGAATACTGGCAAGGCGTGGGTGAATATTTAATTCTCCGGCGAGACGTGCAACTTTTTCTTCAGGGGGTAGGGGTTTTGCACGCCAAATAAATTCCATAGCATGCAAAAATCGTAAATTTTTACGAGGGTAAAAAATAAATCGATGATTATGTGGGTAAACCCGTTAATTAAAGCCTTATTCAGACTTTTTGAATATGGGTTCAATAGGTATTTCTAAAGCTGCCGCCAAATCACAACGCATCCAGCACACATCAATCCAGTTTCCGTTTTTCCATCCGGCTTTTTTATGAACACTTTGTTTTTTGAAACCGCACGAACTATGCAGTTTGATGCTCTTTTCGTTTGGCAATCCGATCAAGGCAAAAGCATGGGTGAAATGCCGTTCTTTTAAGGTTGTTAGAAGTCTTTTATACAGCCTCTGTCCGAAACCCTTTCCGGTATTGTCTTTCGCCAGATAAATGGATGTTTCTACAGCCCAGCGATAAGCTGCACGTTCCCTGTGAGAGCATGCGTAAGCGTAGCCAATAATTTCATTTTCTTTTTCCAAAACATAAAAAGGAAAACGACTGGCAATCGCATCCAGTCTGGCACTGAAGGCAGTTAATTCCGGTACTGAAGTTTCAAAAGTATATGGGCCATTAAGGATATAATATTCGTATATACCCAATATGGCAGCTGCATCATCATTACTATAACTCCGAATATGTAAACCTTCTGGTGCCATGCTTATTTGAAAAACTGATGCAAATTTCGTAGTTTTGAATAATAGAGATGAGAATATTTACTTTTTTGGCCATTGGCTGCATGATGGGTTTGGGTAATGCACAGATTACCATCACCCAAACATCAATGCCTGCTGCAAATGATACTATACGTTATTCAACAGTGCCTCCTGCTGGTTTGAGTTTAAACATTCAGCAAAAAGGCCCCTCTCAATCATGGGATTACAGCAAGCTCGTGGCCAATAGGCAGGATATTTACCGCTATGCATCAGCAAACAGCACGCCGTATTTGCTCTATTTTTTCAATCAGATAGGTCTGAAAACCGCAGACAGCCTGGGTGCAGGACCGGTGATGCTGAAAAACATTTATTCGTTTTATACCAAAAATAGCACGGTGTTCAAGCAGGAAGGAATTGGTTATTCTTTCCAGGGAATTCCGCTTGCGGCTCAGAATAAAGACGACGATGAAATCTATCAGTTTCCCTTGAAATATGGAGATTCAGACGTTTCAACGTACAATTTCAGATTTGTTATACCGGGCAATATTCTCACTTTTGTTCAGTCGGGTGTTAGAACCAATGTGGTTGACGGCTGGGGTAGTATTGTTACACCTTACAAAACCTATCCCAATACCTTGCGGGTGAAAACATTCGTTAATGGTACTGATTCGCTGATAACACAATTTGCCAAGATTCCAATACCACGCAGGCAGGTTATATACAAATGGCTGAGTGCGGATGAGAAAATTCCGGTATTGGAAATTACAGGCACTGAAACCAATGGAACATTTACTGCCAATCAGATTCGTTACCGCGATAAATATTTGGGTTTGGTGAGTCCTCTCAGGCCCAGAGCGGGTTTTACTATCAGCAAAACGTCGGGTTTTGTAACGGTTGATACATTTAATTTCACCGACAGAAGCCAGCCGTTTGCTACCAGTTTCAATTGGCAAATAACCCCCACAGCCGGTGTTTCATTTGTAGGCGGAACATCCGCCGGCAGCCGCAATCCCCGTGTGGTTTTTCGGCAGGCAGGGCTTTACAATGTTACACTCATTGCTACCAATAATTTTGGTTCGGATGATACTACTGCTCCCAATGCTATCAGCGTTCAATATGGACTTTCAACACGAAATATTACCCCAGAAAATATGTTTTTCTATCCCAATCCAAGTTGTGGTTATATAACATTTAAACAAGCAGGAAATCTGGAACTGTTTGATGCCTCTGGACGATGTGTTTTGAAGCGTCTTGTCTTTACAAATGAAAGGGTTTCAGTTGCTTGGTTGCCTAAAGGTTTTTACACACTTAAACTCAACGGCAGCAAACCGGCCTCTCTACTTTTTTATTAATTGATATTTACAGGTTAAATAACCTGTAAAATTTGCCATTGCATTCGCAAATCTTTACATTCGCAAGCGTTATTAATAACTGTTGTGAAGATAGCAATTTTAAAAGAAACCCGTGATCGTGAGCAGCGGGTGGCGGTTTCGCCTCAGGTGGCAGCTACCTGGGTGAAGCAGGGTTTAGAAGTTTCTGTTGAATCTGGTGCCGGAGCAGGCAGCTGGTTCAGCGATCAGCAATACACTGATGCGGGAGCCAAGTCAGGCAGCCAAAAAGATGTACTGAATGGCGCTAGCATTGTCATGAAAATCAATCCGCCGACAGTGGAAGAAATTGCTGCTTTGCCCGAAGGATGTCTGCTTTGCAGTTTACTATACCATCGCAGCAACGCTGAAACCATTGCAGCGCTAAACGCGAAAAAGATTTCGGCCATTTCCCTGGATGCCATTCCGCGCATCTCTAGGGCTCAGGCCATGGATGTGCTGAGTTCCCAGTCAAATCTGGCAGGTTATATGGCAGTAATCAAAGGCGCTGGCCATCTGGATAAAATATTTCCTTTGTTGATGACAGCCGCAGGCACTATCACGCCGGCGCGTGTGTTGATTTTTGGTGTCGGTGTGGCAGGATTGCAGGCCATTGCAACAGCCAAAAGGCTCGGAGCCATTGTGGAAGCAACGGATGTTCGCCCTGAAACCAAAGAGCAGGTAGAATCCCTTGGTGGTAAATTCATTGAGGTAAAAGGAGCGGAAGTGGGCTCTGAAGGCGGATATGCCAAGGAAGCTACCGAAGAATACCGTGCTAAACAGCGCGAAGCTGTTAATAAATCGCTGGCACAGGCCGATTTGGTTATCACTACAGCATTGGTACCCGGCCGCAAAGCGCCCATTCTTGTGGATGAAGAGCAGGTAGGTATGATGAAGCCCGGCTCTGTACTAATAGACATGGCCGCTGAACAAGGAGGCAATTGTGTGTATACCAAACCCTATGAAGTTGTGAATAAAAATGGTGTACGTATTGTGGGCGCTGCTAATATGGCTTCGGAACTGCCCATCAATGCCAGCGAATTGTTTGCCAAGAATTTGGTGGAATTGATGAAGCTCATAGCCCCGAAATCGGAGTTGGTGTTGGATGTTAACGATGAGATAGTTACCGGTTGTCTAATATGCCTCGGTGGTGAAATTCGGCACTCTGGTTAATTTTAAAATAAAAGTATAAAAAAATAATGGACACAATATTCAATTTCATCGGAGAAAATATCTCCATGATATACCTGGTAATACTCATGGTTTTCGTGGGTATTGAATTAATAGGGCATGTGCCCAGTGTGCTTCACACGCCACTCATGAGCGGTGCCAATGCCATTCACGGGGTTGTACTCATTGGGGCAATTTATGTGATGGGACATGCGGCTGAAGATGATATGTTTAGCCTGGTTGTAGGCTTTATTGGGGTTATTGTAGGAACCTTAAACGTAATCGGCGGATTTGTAGTTACAGACCGTATGTTGGAAATGTTTAAGAAGAAACCCGAGAAAGGAGCCAAATCATGAAACATGTACAAGAAGTATTGTTCCTGCTGGGCTCACTGGGCTTTGTAGTGGGATTGAAAATGATGGGCAAACCCGACAGTGCCCGCAAAGGCAATCTTGTGGCTGCGGCAGGTATGCTGTTTGCTGTGCTGGGGATCATGTTTTTTAAACATGGCGAAGAAGGAATTCATGTGGTTAACAATGTGGGCCTGATTGCCGCTGCTATTGGTGTTGGAACCCTCGTAGGGTGGCTTATGGCCAAGCGTGTGCAAATGACTGCCATGCCTGAAATGGTGTCGCTGTTCAACGGAATGGGTGGTTTATGTGCGGCCCTCATTTCCTTGCTGGAATGGAAGTTTAAAGGCGATGCAATCGCCACCATGCCTGCAGGCGAATATTTGGCTATCATCGCCGGTTTGATTATCGGAACTGTTTCATTTGTGGGAAGTATTGTAGCCTGGGGTAAACTCAGCGGTAAGCTGGGCGATTTTCGTTTTCCGGGCCAACAGTTCATCAATATCATCATGCTGCTTGCCATTGCAGGAACCGCGTGGATGAACTTCAGTGCTGCAGCAAATGGCAATATGCTGTATTTCTATCTTGTAATAATTCTGGCAGCTGTTTATGGATTACTGTTTGTTTTCCCCATTGGAGGCGCCGATATGCCTGTGGTGATTTCGTTACTTAACTCGCCGATATGCCTGTGGTGATTTCGTTACTTAACTCCTTTACAGGTGTAGCTGCTGCCTGCGGCGGATTTTTATACCACAACAATGTAATGCTGATGGGCGGCGTACTGGTGGGTTCTGCCGGAACAATACTTACAATCGTAATGTGCAAAGCCATGAACCGCAGTCTTACGAATGTGCTTATTGGTGCTGTGGGAGGTAATTCTGCAGTAACCTCCTCGTCAAGTAAATCAGGTGGTACTGTGCGCGAAGTTCAGGCCACCGATGTGGCTATCCTGATGAAATATGCTCAGAAGGTTATTGTGGTTCCCGGTTATGGGCTGGCAGTAGCCCAGGCGCAGCACGTGGTGCACGAACTGGAAGGACTTCTGGAATCTGAAGGGGTTGAAGTGAAATATGCCATTCATCCTGTTGCCGGACGTATGCCCGGACACATGAACGTATTGCTGGCAGAGAGTAACGTTAGCTACGATAAACTTTTGGAAATGGAACACATCAACCCCGAATTTGCTACCACAGACGTGGTGCTGGTGGTAGGAGCCAATGATGTGGTGAATCCTGCGGCCAAAACCGATCCGGCAAGCCCCATTTACGGGATGCCTATTTTGGACGTTGAAAATGCCAAACAGATTGTGGTGCTTAAGCGAAGCATGAAATCAGGGTATGCCGGCATTGAAAACGAATTGTTTTACAACAGCAAGTGCGGTATGCTCTTCGGCGATGCCAAAGCAAGCCTGCAAAAGCTGGTAAATGAAGTAAAAACGCTGTAAATCAAAATTGGCGGGCTACGGTTTATTGCCGTAATTTGCAGTATACGATGAGGCAGGGTATTCTTTCCGCACTGATTTTTTTCTGTACTTCGGCATTTGCCCAGTCATACTATTACCAGCTGCCGCAAAAAGGCAATCCTGGAGGACTAAACCGTGAAAATGACCAGGAAAGTGATAACGGTGGAGGCTGGGTGCTCATCATGGATTCTGCGGCAAAGGCTTCCTACTCCGCTATTCAGGCACTTCCCATCGGTTTTGATTTTCGTTTTGCAGGCCAACCGGTAACCCACTTTAAAGTAAGTAGCACCGGGTTTCTCACATTTGATACATTGGCAGCAAACACGCCAATAACTGGACCGGAAGCGCTTCCCAGCAATAACTTACCTAACAAAACCATTTCCATCTGGGGAATGGGTGCCAATGGCGACAATGATAAAGTCATTTGTAAGGTCATTGGCAATCCGCCTAACAGGCAGTTCTGGGTTAAGTTCTACAGCATGAGCACACCCAGGCAGTTCTGGGTTAAGTTCTACAGCATGAGCACACCCGGTGACAGCCTGTCATTCACCTACTGGAGTATGGTGCTGGAAGAAGGTACGCATCATATTTACCTGGTTTCCATGAGCCACGGTGCTGTGCGTGATTATGTTTCGCCGAAGCATACGCCCGGTATTCAGAATACTGTCAGCAACGCCACTATGATTAGCGGCAGTCCCAATGTTGTAAATACTGCTTTGGGCGAATCTTATAAAGACAATTTTTATTACCGTTTTATTTATGGTAATCAGCCTGCTACTGATGTTTCAGTAATGTCATTTCCGATGCCGGTTTTAACCCTTGCGGGGAATAATAATGCGGTTAAAGTTGTGGTGAAAAATGAAGGAGCACAAGCTGTATCGTCTTTAAAGCTGAATTATCAGGTAAACAATGGAATTATTCAGTCGTTTAACCTCAGCGGATTAAACATATTACCATCTTCGGGTTCCATTGATACACTCACTACGGCAGGAAACATTCCGGCTGTTACACCCGGCGACAAACAACTGGTTAAAGTTTGGGTGAGCGATGTGAATGGGGGTTCTGAGCCTAACAAAACCAATGATAGTGCAGTTTCCCATACCACGGTTTATGCAGGAACAGCGCCCAAGGCGGACAAAGTGCTCCTTGAATACGCAACCGGCGCCTGGTGCGCTGATTGTCCGCCCGCTGATGCCGTGGTGGAGGAAATGAAAAAGCAGCTGGGAGATACACTTATTGCCATTGCCCACCATACACTAGATGGAATGGCTCTTACAGGTGATTCTTTGGTAAACGAAAAACTTGATTCTTTTCCATCGGCAACCATACAAAGGGCTTTCAGTCCTTCCAACCAACAAATTGAGTTTGAAAGCTCCGGCAACTGGACTTACGCTGTTCGCAACGCAGCCCAAAAGCAGCGCTGGGCAGATATACGCGTAATCAATATGCAATTGGATACACAAGGCTTGCTCACATGGAAAATGAAGGTAAAAATGCTGGATTATGCAGCTAAATCAGATGTGAGGATAGGAAGTATAGTGGTAGAAGATAATATCCGTGGCAACGGGCAGGCATATGATCAGCAGATTGCCAATAAATATCTCATAGCTGACGGAAGTTCCTTTAAAGGTAAATCCAGCCCGCTGGTGGGTTACTATCACCAAAATGTGCCTGTTTCTGTACCCAGTGGTATTTGGGGCGCTCCTATTTCAACTGCCAACGATGTTCTGAAGCCCGGAGATAGTTTTGAATGGAGCATGAGTTTCCGTTTTCCCAAGTTGCTGAAAAAAGAATTCATGGCCGGTACGGCTCAATATTCTCCAAAAGGAACGGATGTTTTTGTTGCCGGTAAGCCCATTGATATGAGGGTGGTTGGGTTTTTAGCCTTATACGGACAAGACGGAGAACGAAAAGTATTGTCTGTCAACCAGTCCAAACTGTGGGATGTGAATATGAAGAGCCGTAACCTCAGCAAATCATCCATGCGCCTGTATCCCAATCCTGCTGCCGGACAGACGTTGTTGGTTACGGGCATGACAGGGGAGAAGCGTCTTGTTTTGTTATACCCCTCAGGCCGTGTGGTAAGGGAGTTTGCAACCCGCGAAACCGATGTTGTTATCTCAACAGAAAATCTTTCTGATGGAATTTACTACCTGCAATGCATTGGCATTGAAGGTTCCAGGAAGGTTACCCTGATGGTTCGTCACTGATGCAGGGAAATCAGGTCCTGAATCATGTCAATGGCCTGTTCGGCTGAATGAACGGGTTCCAGGCAGGTTTCACCCAGACAAACATAAATATGCAGCGTATCGGTTTTTTTACGGGTAAACTGGGGTAAATCACTTTCAGTTTCTGTGAAAGATACCTGTGCATGCGCGGGTAGGGCAAAGCACATTTTTTGCGCAGCATGCTGCGAATCTGGACCTGTGCAGGAAACCTGAATAAATCCTCCGGAAGAAGCCAGCGCCAGACGGCCCCAGTTGCTGTACCAGCCGGGATATTCAGCCAATTGTTTTTTAACAAATCCCATCAAATCCATCCCCATGGCAATAAAGCCCGGTTTTTGATAGATGGTGCCCAGTTTGCAAAGGCAATGTGCCATCACCGATACCGAACTGTTCATCACATCATCGGCCAGGTCTGTTTTTCTTACAATCAGGCTTTCGCCGTCTTCCGGGGTGAAATACCAAGTGCCGGTTTCGGGGTCGCGGAACTTTTGAATGGCTTGTTCATTATGGGTTTTGGCAAAATTGGCATATTCCTCTTTCCCGGTAGCCGTGTACAATGCAATGAGACCTTCCGTTATACAGGCATAATCTTCCAGAAAGGCGGTAATACCGGCTTTGCCGCGGCTGTGAATGCGATACAAGGATTTGTTTTGCCAAAGATTTTTTTGAATCCAACTGGCCAACTGCTCTGCCTTTTGGATATAATCCGAATTTTTGAGGTACAAACCCGCATCTGCCAGTGCTTTCAGCATCAGTCCATTCCAGGCGGCAATGATTTTATTGTCCAATGCGGGACGAGGCCGCAAATCCTGAAAATCGCGAAGCTTTTGTTTAACAGTACGAAGCAGTGCGGTGTAGCTACTCACATCGATATTGAGTGATTCGAGGACTTGCAAGGGTGCAAGATTTCGGTGGAGAATATTGTATCCATGCTCCCAGTTGCCGGTTTCTGTGAAGGAAAAAATGGTTTTGGAAAATTCCAGTTCTTCCGCATCAAGGCATTGTTCCAGTTCGGCATGACTGAATACGTAAAATTTACCCTCTACGCCTTCGCTATCGGCATCCAGTGCACTGTAAAAGGCATGGCCATCATGTAGCTCATTTAAGCAAAACTTAATGCATTCTGTGGCGATTTCTTTGTAAAGCGGAGCATCAGAAATGGCATAAGCACGGCTATATAAACTGATGAGTTGTGCATTGTCATACAGCATTTTTTCGAAGTGGGGTGCAAACCATTTCCCATCGGTGCTGTAGCGGCAAAATCCGCCTCGCAAATAATCGTAGATGCCGCCATTGCCCATTTTAAGCAAGGAAAGATGGGTAAAATCCAGTGCCTCTTCGTTACCGGTTTGTAAATAGTAATCCAGTAAAAATTCGTATTGGTTGGGAAGTGGAAACTTCGGCACCCGGTTTGCCCCGCCTTCTTCCCAGTCAAATCCCTCGGCCAGTTTTTCATACAGCGAAGGTATTTCTGCTTTGCCGAATTGAGAGGCACCGGCAGCCATAACATCATTCATCCCCCTAAGCCCGTTCATTACTTTGCCAGCATATTCCAAAGCCTTTTCCCTTTCATGGTTCCATAGGCTGTTGATTTGCAGTAAAATCTGCTGCCATTTGTCGATGGGGAAGTAGGTGCCGGCGTAGATGGGGCTTCCATCGGGCAGACAAAATACATTCAGTGGCCAGCCACCACGTCCGGTCATCAGCTGGCAAGCATCCATGTAAACCATGTCTATATCAGGGCGCTCTTCGCGGTCTACCTTCACATTGATGAAAAACAAATTCATCAATTCAGCGGTTTTTTCATCTTCAAAACATTCCTTTTCCATTACATGGCACCAGTGGCAGGCACTGTACCCAACACTTATTAGCACGGGTTTATTTTCACGCTGTGCCTGTTGCCAGAGCTCGCTGTGCCATTCAATCCAGTTTACGGGATTGTGGGCATGCTGCAGTAAATATGGACTTCCGGCATGAATAAGGTCATTGGTGTGTTTGGGATTGGCTTTCACGAAAACTTAGTGTTAATTTGAACAATCATGGGCAAAGTTCGTTTGGCATTGTCAATATTCGGCACATTAATGCTGATAAATGTTGCATTCAGCCAACAAGTGCTCACCGCAGATACATTGCCCCGTAAATCATTTTTAAACTACCGTGAAGCGGCCGACACACTCTGGAGCAAACTGTCTCACAGAAAGAAATCTTCGCTGCTGGCCTATACTGCATCGGATTCGGTGTATTACCACATGCTCCGAAAACGAAACCCGGAACTGAGTGATCAGATTATGCGGGGTTTATGGCTAACCTACGGCTATAAGGTTGACAAGTCTTACAGCAAGGTTTACAAGCAGCTTAAAAAACAGAAAATAAGTTTGCAGCGCTCAAAAAAAGATACCGTACTGGTGTCATTCGACGCAAAAAATGCGGAGATTATGCGGGTGGAACAATATTTTACCAAAGGAAAACTACAGTATTGTCTTCGTTTTATGGTCTGGAACGCAGAGGGTGCCTGGTACTATACGGGCGGCATCGATTTTTACGAAGATCGAACCCGGCTGCGTTAAAGTCCGGCGAGCAATTGCTTTACCATGCCCGGTCCCTGATATACAAAACCGGTATACACCTGATACAGATTGGCACCTGACGCTTTTTTCTGCTTAATATCGTTGGCCGTGAAAATGCCTCCTACACCCATAATTGGATAATCAGGCCCCAGCAATTGTCGTAATTGGGTAATAACTTCATTGCTTTTTTGACTTACAGGAGCTCCGCTCAATCCGCCGGCGCCAATATTTTCAAGGGTTTTTATGTCGCAAACCAGCCCTTCTCTTGAGATGGTGGTATTGGTGGCAATTAGGCCTTCAATACCACATTCACGAACAGTATCGGCAATTTCCTTTAGTGCTTCCGGTGTCAGATCCGGGGCTATTTTCAGGAGTATGGGCTTTGGGGTTCCGTATTGGCTCCTCAGCTGGTGCAATTCCCGGAACAGGTTTGTTAAAAATGCTTTCTCTTGCAATTCGCGCAGTCCGGGCGTGTTGGGGCTGCTCACATTCACCACAATGTAATCTACCCAGGGGTAAATTTTCTCAAAACAGATGCGGTAATCGTCAATGGCTTTCTCGGTGGTCGTCACATTGTTTTCTCGTTGGGCGTAACCTTGTTTTTCCCGATGTTACCGCCTACAATCAGGCCTTCAGGACGTTTTTTCAGGCGCTCCACCATGGCATCTATGCCTTGGTTGTTGAATCCCATCCGGTTAATCAGCGCCAGGTCTTTTTTCAGCCTAAACAGCCGCGGTTTTGGGTTGCCATCTTGTGGTATAGGCGTAACGGTTCCCACTTCCACAAAACCAAATCCCAGGTTTTTTAGTATATGCAGCCATCTTGCGTCTTTATCAAAACCGGCTGCCAGACCAATAGGATTGGGAAATTTGATGCCTAGAAAATTTACGGGATGTTCCGTATTGCTGCCATATTGATTTTTGATAATGTTCTTTATGACAGGAAGTTTCAGGCCTATGGAAAGTAAATCCATGGCTACATAGTGCGCCTTTTCGGGTGGTAGCAGAAACAGGAAAAAACGCAGTATGCCGTACATGTTTTTTAGTGTTTAAAATGGCGCATGCCGGTCATAACCATGGCAATATTGTTGGCATTGCAATAATCGATACTGGCCTGATCCTTAATGCTGCCCCCGGGCTGCACCACGGCTTTGATGCCCGCCTTATCGGCAATTTCCATGCAATCGGGGAAGGGGAAGAAGGCATCGGAGGCCATCACCGCACCATCCAGGTCGAAACCGAACCGGCCGGCCTTTTCAATGGCCTGGTTCAGTGCGTCTACACGGCTGGTTTGTCCGGTGCCGCTGGCCAGCAAGCGGTTGTCTTTCGCCAGCACAATGGTGTTGCTTTTGGTATGCTTCACGATTTTCAGGGCAAACTCCAGGTCGGCATACTGACTATCGGTAGGAGAAAGGGTTGTGGCCGGTTTCATATCGACTTTGGTTGCCAGTCCGGTATCCCTATCCTGCACCAGTTCGCCGTTTAATACGGTTCTGATAAGCTGCTGCTTAAAAGCTCCATCGTAGGTTTTCAGCAGTATGCGGTTGGTTTTAGCCTGCAGTATTTGCAAGGCTTCTTGCGAATAATCTTCTGCCAGTAGCACTTCAAAGAAGAGTGTATCGATTTTTTTAGCGGTAGCCGCATCCACCGTGGCATTGAGGGCCAGAATACCGCCAAAAGCCGATACAGGATCACAGGCAAGTGCATCATCCCAGGCCGATTCTGCAGTGGGCCGGGTTGCCACACCACAGGCATTGTTGTGTTTCACAATTACACAGGTAACGCCCTGTTCTTTATCAAAATCGCGAAGCAGGCAAAGGGCGCTGTCCACGTCAAGTAAATTGTTGTAGCTGAGTTCTTTGCCTTGCAGTTTGGTGAAAATGGCTTCCAGATTGCCCCTAAATTCTGCCTTCTGGTGCGGATTTTCGCCATAGCGCAATGGATAATTTTTTGCACCGCCAAACCATTCGGCAATCTGCTCGTCGTAATTGGCTGTGGTATTAAACGCTCTGCGTGCAAGTTCTTTTCTTTCACCAATGTTCAGCGAGCCACTACCTTGGGTGTACTTTTCCAGAAACCAGCTGTAGTCTGCTTTGTCGCTGATAATGCCGGTATGGTTAAAGTTTTTGGCACCGGCTCGGATAAGCGAAACTCCGCCAATGTCAATCTTTTCGATGATTTCCTGTTCTGTGCCCCCTGCATTCATTGTTTCTGCGAACGGATATAAATCCACGATAACCAGGTCTAAGAGTGGAATTTCATATTGTGCCGTTTCAGTTAAATCTTGCTGATTTTCGCGGCGTGCCAGTATACCACCAAATACTTTCGGGTGCAGGGTTTTAACCCTTCCGCCTAAAATACTGGGATAGCCGGTAACCTGTTCTATTCCGGTGCAGGGAATACCCAGGTCTTCTATAAATTTTTGGGTGCCTCCGGTGCTGTAAACAGTTACATGATTTTGGTGAAGTGCACGAACGATGGGCTCAAGACCGTCTTTGTAGAAAACAGAAATCAGCGCAGATTTTATTTTATCATCCACGGGGCAAAATTAGCCTTGAAAAAACGGTAAAGGATGTGGAATTGCACAAAGGTTTTTACATTTTGTACACAAAGCTCAGGGAGTGGGGTGTTTTGATTTGACTTCCTCACGCAATCGTTTATTCCCCTTGCAATGCTTCGGCTCAAACGGACAATGCCTACAGCCGCTACCGCAGCAAATACCGCGCTTCAGAAGAAAATATTCCGTAAAAACCAGATATCCGTTTTCGAAGTAATAGTCTGAATGCACCTTTTCAGGCTCTTTTGGGGTCATTGGAAAGCTGGTTTAGTCTTTGCCGTGGCAGCTTTTAAACTTCTTGCCGCTACCGCATGGACATGGGTTATTTCTACCCACCTTGATTTCGTTGCGGATAGGCGATTGAGGCATGGACTGATGTTCGCGCTGAGGTGGGGGCATAGAGGGATCCTGATGCATGCTGCCTCCGCCGATTTCCTCACGGCCGGTCTTCATTTTAGGTTCCTCTTTTCTTTTGCTTTCACGGGCTTCTTCCACACGGTCACCGCTCTCTATTTCACTGCGGAAAAGGAGTCCTAGCACGCGCTGGTTCAGGCGGTTCAGCATTTGTCCGAAAAGCTCAAAACTTTCAATTTTATAAATCAGCAAAGGATCTTTCTGCTCATATTGTGCATTGTAGGTGCTTTGCTTCAGCTCATCCAATTCGCGCAAATGTTCTTTCCATTCATCATCAATCATTTGCAGGGTAACCATTTTCTCAAGTTCGTGGATGAGTTCCTTGCACTCTGAGCCAAGTGCTTTTTGAAGCGGAGTTACAATCTGAAATGCGTGGATGCCATCGGTCATGGGTACCAGCACGTTTTCGATTTTGTCACCTTGTTCCTGGTGAATGCCACGGAAAACGGGAAAGGCCTGTTTGCGTATGCGTTCGTTTTTATCCTGGTAGTGTTTGGTCAGTCCGTCGAAAAGCTGATCTATCAGTGCATCTTCTTTGGAAGTGAGGAAAGTTTGCTGATCAAATGGCAGTGCCGCAGCAAGGGTTTTAATTACCTCGAGCTCCAGTTGTTCGTAACTGTCGGCATCTTTGGCCAGTTGAACCTGCTCTGTACACCAGTTGTAGAGCATGTTCTTAAGGTCAATGCTCAGGCGGTCGCCAAACAAGGCATTGCGGCGCATGCGGTAAATATTGGTGCGCTGCTTATTCATTACATCATCGTATTCAAGCAGGCGTTTACGTACACCAAAGTTATTTTGCTCCATACGCTTCTGGTTGCGCTCGATGGTTTTGGTCATCCAGCTGTGTTCAATCACATCGCCTTCTTTGTAACCAAATTTATCCATCATGCGGCTCACGCGCTCAGAACCGAATATGCGCATCAAATCATCTTCCAGACTCACATAAAAGCGTGAAGTTCCCGGATCCCCCTGACGGCCTGCACGTCCGCGCAACTGGCGGTCCACACGTCGGCTGTCATGGCGTTCTGTACCAATAATGGCAAGACCACCGGCGGCTTTTACCTCGTCTCCGATTTTAATATCTGTACCACGACCTGCCATGTTGGTGGCAATGGTTACAGCGCTTGGCTTTCCGGCTTCAGCCACAATTTCCGCTTCACGTTGGTGCTGTTTGGCGTTAAGTACGTTGTGTTTAACCTTTTTCATAGTAAGCATGCGGCTCAGCAATTCACTGAACTCTACGCTGGTAGTGCCCACCAGTACCGGTCTTCCCGCTTCCTGAAGTTTTACCACCTCTTCAATCACCGCATTGAACTTTTCGCGCATGGATTTGTAAACCTGATCTTCGGAATCTATGCGTATGGCGGGTTTGTTGGTGGGAATAACCATCACACCCAGTTTATAGATATCCCACAATTCCTGCGCTTCTGTTTCAGCTGTGCCTGTCATACCAGACAATTTGTGGTACATTCTGAAGTAATTCTGCAGGGTAATGGTGGCATAGGTTTGGGTGGCCGCTTCGATGCGCACATTTTCCTTGGCTTCAATGGCTTGGTGAAGTCCGTCGCTGTAGCGACGGCCATCAAGCACACGACCCGTTTGTTCGTCTACAATCTTAACCTTATTGTCTTGGATGATATACTCAACATCTTTTTCGAACATGGTATAGGCTTTCAGCAGCTGCTGAACACTGTGTATACGATCGCTTTTGATAGCAAATTCGCGCATCAGTTCGTCTTTGCGGCGCAATCTTTCTGCATCATCAGCCGATGTTCTTTCAATTTCTGCAATTTCACTTCCTACATCAGGAAGTACAAAGAAATTAGGATCTTCACCCGCACCGGTAATCAATTCTATGCCTTTGTCGGTAAGATCTACGCTGCTGGTTTTTTCATCAATGGTAAAGTAAAGCAGTGCATCTGCCTTGGGCATTTCTTTTTGCTGATCCTGCAGGTAATAACTTTCTGTTTTAGTAAGAATATGTTTTAGTAAGAATAGTACGCATGCCTGATTCGCTAAGGAATTTTATTAAAGCCCGGTTTTTGGGCAAGCCGCGGTGTGCGCGAAGTAATGCAAGTCCGCCTTCTCCCTCTTTGCTGCCTGTATTTCCTTCACCTATGAGCCTTTTGGCGTCGTTAAGCGCAGTAACAATATACTTTTTCTGGGCTTCAACCAGTTTCTGAATTCTGGGTTTCAGGGCATCAAACTGCTGATCATCGCCGTGAGGGGTAGGTCCGCTGATGATTAATGGAGTTCGAGCATCGTCTATTAAAACGCTGTCTACCTCATCCACAATGGCAAAATGGTGTTTTTTCTGAACTTGTTCTTCAGGGCCGTGTGCCATATTGTCACGCAGGTAGTCAAAACCAAATTCGTTGTTGGTACCATAGGTAATGTCAGCCAGGTAAGCTTTGCGGCGCGTTGTACTGTTGGGCTGATGATATTCAAGACAATCTACCGAAAGTCCCAGAAAGTTATACAAAGGGCCATTCCATTCGCAGTCACGACGGGCCAGGTAGTCGTTTACGGTAACCACGTGCACTCCGCGTTTTCCGAGTGCATTAAGATAAACCGGCAAGGTACTTACCAGGGTTTTACCTTCACCTGTGGCCATTTCGGCAATTTTACCGCGGTGCAGGGCTATACCGCCAATCAGCTGCACATCATAATGTACCATATTCCAGCGGATTTGCCCTCCGGCAGCGGTCCATTCATTTGAGTAAACAGCCTTTTCGCCCTGAATCTGAACGTGGTTGCGGTTTACGGCAATTTCACGGTCAAGATCTGTGGCAGTGAAGGTTAAAGATGCATTTTCCGTTAGACGTCTTGCGGCTTCCTTTACTACGGCAAAAGCTTCGGGCAAAATTTCGGCCAGTATTTCTTCCAGGCTGCTGTCACGGCTTTTTTCGAGTTCATCAATTTCATGGAAAAGACCATCCCGCAAATCTGTCTGATCTTCCGGGGTTTGACTCAGCTGTTCGCGTGTTTCCGTAATTCTGCCATCAATTTCAGTAAGGTGAAGATTGATGCGCTGGATGAATTCATTGGTTTTGTTTCGAAGCTCATCGTTACTGAGTTGAGTGTAGGAAGCAAAGTGCTCGTTTATTTTTAGGACAATCGGCTCTATTTCTTTGCGGTCGCGGTCGGCTTTGTTTCCACCAAAAATATTGCTCAGTCCGGATATAATTTTTCCAATCATGGGATAAGGTGCGAAATTACATATTACAAGATGTAAGCCAAATAAGGAAATGATGAAAACACCGACATTTTGGCCGAAAATAAAAAATCCCTCAAAAAAGAGGTATTTTTCTACTTCGCAAAGCCGACTTTATTACTTAATCTGAATTTTCTTGGAAGTGGAAATTGCTTCCACATATTTCTTATTCAGGTTGATGTTCAGGATTCCATCTGTGTAGGTGGCTTTAATGCTGTCTTTTTCACAATTTTCAGGAAGGGCAAAGGAACGCTGGAAAGCACGGTAGATGAATTCCTTTCTAAGAAATTTACCTTCCAGTTTTACTTCTTTCTATTCTTTCTTTTCGGTGGAAATGGTCAAAACATTATTTTGCAGTTCAATGTTGAAATCATCTTTTTTCATTCCGGGTGCTGCCAGCTCAATTTTAAAATCTTTGTCTGTTTCCCTGACATTTACTGAAGGGGTGGTGGCTGTGAGATCGCCGTCCCATTCCAGCAGGTCTTTGTTCAGAAAATCTTCCCACAGGGAGGTAAATGCCGGAAACATCCGGGCGGTGGTTGTGGCTAATGTACTCATGATTGAAATTAGTTAAATGTTGAACCGCAAATTTGCTGTCCTAAAAGCCCGTATTTGCTGATAAATGTCAAATGGCAATATGTTTTTAGTGCCGGCTTTTTTCGCGTAAAATGATATCTTCCCCTTTTTGTTGAACTTTTCAGCGGTTGTTTTGTTTAATCTTTAATGCAACGAATTATTGTTTCTATTCTGTGTCTGCTAGTCACAAATGGTTTTTCTCAAAATATAATTATCAAAGGAGTTGTTAAGGATGCTTCCACCAACGCTCCCATAGCTTCGGCGGAGGTTAAAATTCTAAAAACTGAACTAACTGGCAAGTCAGATTCTGCAGGAAATTTCATGCTGCAACTTCCGGAACCCGGCTTTTTCGTTGTCGGTGCATACAAGGATGGGTATTTAGATGCTTTTGCGGCTGAAATGTTATTTACCTACGACAAAAGCCCGTTTGTGCAAATCAGCATGGAGAGTTTATCCAAAAGTATTGGTACTGTTAATATCTCGCGCAGCGCATTGCAGTCTCGCAAGGCGGAAAGTCCGGTGGGAGCGCAGTCGCTGAGTATACGTGAAATAGAACGAAATCCCGGCGGCAACCGTGATATCAGTAAAATTGTGCAGTCGCTTCCTGGCGTTATCAGTGTGCCCAGTTTCCGCAATGATATTGTGATTCGCGGTGGTTCGCCTGTTGAAAATAAGTTTTACCTCGATGGTTTTGAAATTCCGGTAATCAACCATTTTCAAACCCAGGGCAGTACCGGTGGGCCTGTGGGTATTCTCAATGTGAATTTCATCAAAGATGTTAACTTTTACACAGGAGCTTTCCCCATAAATTATGCCAATGGCATGAGCGCTGTAGTTGATTTCAAACAAATCGATGGAAATACTGACAAGCCTAAGTTTCGCTTTACCCTGGGCAGTTCCGATTTGGGTTTTACAGCCGACGGACCGCTGGGAAAATCAAAAAAGACCACCTTTATTGTTTCGGCTCGCCAAAGCTATCTGCAGGGGTTGTTTACCTTGCTTAAACTACCCTTTCTTCCCAATTTTATTGATTATCAGGCCAAGGTAAAGACCAAGCTAAGTAATAAATCTGAACTGAATGTGGTGCTGCTGGGAGCGGTAGATTATTTCCGTTTGAATACCAATGTTAATGACGGAATAACCGATTCACTGAAACTGAAAACCAATCAGTATATTCTGGGCTACATTCCGGATTATCAGCAGTGGAACTATACTATTGGCACTTCCTACACCTATTTTGGCAAAGCCAAGCACCAGGTGTTTTTGAGCCGAAATATGTTGAGCAACATCAGCACCAAGTTTCAAAACAATGATGAATCAGATCCTGCAAAGAAGATTCTTGATTACCGCAGTACTGAAGAAGAAAATAAACTTCGTTATGAGCAATTCCGCCGCTACGGTCGCTGGTCTGTGATGAACGGCGGCGGATTTGAATTTGCCCAGTATGGTAACCGTACAT
Organism: Sphingomonadales bacterium; assembly: GCA_016872175.1. Classification (GTDB taxonomy): domain Bacteria; phylum Bacteroidota; class Bacteroidia; order NS11-12g; family UBA955; genus RGEC01. Next base: position 34,109 of record VHBA01000008.1, read on the forward strand.
TCAATAGAATATACACACCGGCAGGTCCACAAACCATTAATTTCAAGAGCGATTTGAATGTGGTTAAGTACAGTATATTCAGCAAATGGAACCTATATTCAGCAAATGGAACCGCAGCTTTTCGTCGGGCGTGACGGTGGCCATGGGATTGCGACTGGATGGATCGGGATACAATGCATCCACGGCAAATCCTTTGAATCAGCCGGGAATATCATTATCGGCTTCAATCCCTGTAATGGATGGACTGTTTTTCAATGCCAACGTAGGCCGTTTTCATCAGCTACCTGCCTACACTTTGCTGGGATACAGAGACAGCGCAGGCAGACTGGCCAATCAAAATACCCTCCAATATTTGCGAAACAACATGGCCGCTGCCGGGTTTCAGTACAATTATGGTTCAGAAACCAAAATAACCCTGGAGGGATTTTACAAGGAGTATAGCCGTTATCCGGTGAGTCTTCGCGAAGGAATCAGTTTGGGTAACCTGGGTGGAGATTTTGCCATTGTGGGAAATGAGCCGGTTGTGTCTAAAGGAACCGGAAGGGCTTATGGTATGGAGTTTTTGGTACAAAGGCGGAGCCGCAAAGGATTGTATGGCGAGATTTTGCCATTGTGGGAAATGAGCCGGTTGTGTCTAAAGGAACCGGAAGGGCTTATGGTATGGAGTTTTTGGTACAAAGGCGGAGCCGCAAAGGATTGTATGGCATTGCCAGCTACACGCTTTGCTGGAGTGGATTTGCCGATACAACCGGGAAAATGGTGGCCAGTGCGTGGGATAGCCGACATACGGTGGTGCTTACAGGCGGAATGAAACTTAAACGCAACTGGGAATTGGGTGTAAAATGGAGGTTTATAACAGGCAGGCCTTTTACGCCTTACGATACAAACCGATCACTGTCAAATTATAGCTGGGATTTGGTGGGGCAGGCAGTTCCCAACTACAGCAGGATAAATTCAGTAAGGGTAGGAAATTTCAATCAGTTTGATATCAGGGTGGATAAGGTTTGGTATTTCAGAAAGAGTTCATTGAATTTATACCTGGATATCCAGAACTTCTTTAACACACAATATGTGGGCCCCAATACTTTGGTGGCCGCCAGAAATGCAGATGGGTCATTGTTGTCCGATCCGTCAAATCCATTGCAGTATAAGGCAGATTTTCTGCCGAATACTTCAGGAACTGTACTGCCTACCATTGGAGTAATTCTGGATTTTTAATCATTAAAAAACCCGCCACAGGGGCGGGTTTCTGTAGCAAGTTTGGTTTTTATTAATAATCGTAGGTGAAACCTGTTTCTTTGGGGTGGATGCACATCACAGGCGTGTTGCTTCTGTTCACAATTTGCTGGGTGTAGGTGCCTCTAAGCATATCTGTAATCCCTAAATCGAGGTCGGTCATTACAAGGATAAGATCCGCATTTGCTTTTTCGGCATAATGCATGATTTCAGTGGCATAGTTTTCAAGCAATTTATCGGTAATTTCCACTGATTTGAAATTCACACCGTTTTGTGAAAGCTTATTCTCTACCGCCTTAACATTGGCTTTGATTCTGTTTTGGGTGAATTCATCGGTGCTGCCCTGGTAGGCAACATGAATTTCAGAGTTGAACTTTTTGGCTACATGAATGGCCCAGTTGGTTTTCTGGCGACTTTCAATAGAAAGATCGATTGGCATAACAATTTTTTTGTAACCTTCACCTACCGAATGATTTTTTACAACCACAACTGGAACCTCTGCATTTTGAATGGTGCGGCTGGCGTTGGATCCTATAACTTGTTCCAGGCCGTTGGCGCCGTGGCTTCCCATAATGATGGAATCAAAGCTCTCGTCATTGGCAATGTTGGATATGGTTTTGTAAATGCGGCCCGAATCAATGCGGGTATGTACGGTAATGCCGTGTTTCTCTTTAACCTCGGCGGCAATATTATTAAGCCTGTTTTGAACGGCTTCTTTAATCAGTTCAGTTTGGTTACCCCCGGCAAAAATTCCGCCGAAAAGGCCTTCATCCACAATGTTCAGCAATGTGATTTCATTCTTGTAGGTCTGAGCAACTTTAATGGCGTGGCCCAGGGCACTGGTTGCCACATCCGAAAAATCGGTAGGCACTAGAATATTGTTATTGGTTTGGCGTTGCATAACTATAAATTGGTGCTGCAAAATTACTACATTATACAGCAATAAAAGCGACTTTTATCACATTAATGCTGTTGTTTGTCGGTGTAAAAAACAAAAAGCAGGACAAGCCTGCTTTTTGATAAGGGTAAGTCCTCCGTTTATGGATTTCTTTCAACCACCAGCCGGCTTGTTTGGCGGCCTTCGTTGCCTTGCAACTGAATGGTGTATATACCTGGCGGCAGGGTAGAGGTTTTGAGCGTGGTTTTCTCACCGGATACAGCTGTTTTGTAAACCAATTTACCGGTTGATGCATATACATACAACTGGTTGTATTGCCCACTCCATGATATTATAGATGTTTGATCTGCGGGGTTAGGGTATACCTGCATTCCGGTACCGGTATTGTTCTGCTGATAAGATTGCACTGAGCGTGTTTTTACAACCTGAACGGTGATACAGAAAGTGGTGCTGCATTTACCCAGAGAGTCCCATACGGTAAGGCAAATTTTGCGGGTGCCACCGAACCAATAAGCATGGTATACGGGTGATTTGAGCTTGCTATAGGTGCTGTCTCCCCAATCCCATGAATAGCTGTAGCCACCGGTGCTAAGATTGGTTACGAACACAATTCCACTTTTACTAATACTGTCAACCCTGAATTTAGCAACAGCCGAGCAAGGGTTGCAGTTAATTACCACATTCTGACAAATGGAGGTATCGCATTTCTTGCAGGTATCAATCAATTTAAGGCAAACACTGTAGGTACCATTGTTGGTGTAGTTTATAGTGTAAACCTGACCTGATCCCACTAAGGCACCAGCACTATACCAGCTGTATTTTACACAGCCGTTATTCAGGTTTTTAGCGGTGAGGGTTACTTTTTTGCAATCTACCTTGTAAGTATAGCCAGCTCCTGCTTTTTTCCAGTTGCATGGTGAGGAACAATCTATGTAAATCTTTTGGCAAATGGTAGTATCGCATTTTTTACAGTTGTCAGTTAATTTTAAACATATCCAATACCAACCATTACTGCTGAATCCTATACTCTGCACTCTGCCGTTGAAGGTTGCCAGCGGAACATTATTTGCATTAGATACAGTAAACGCGTATCCAATACAAGTATCATTAAGGTTGTTCCCTTCAAGTACCAGATTCGGGCATTTCAATGCATACGTAAATCCGGCACCACGCTTGGCCCAGTTGCAAGTTTCCTTGTAGCATGAAACGGTAACCGTTTTGCAAATCACAGTGTCGCACTTTTTGCAGTTGTTGTAAAGTTTCAGGCAAATGGTGTAAGTGCCGTTTTTAGGAAGGGTAATGCTTTTCAAACGTCCGCCAATACTATCAGTCAGAACACCGTTTACAGTCCACTTGTAAGAAATGCATGTGTCAACAAGATTGTATGCTTCTACTTTAACTATTGCGCAGGTAGTGGTGCTGGTAATGCCAAATCCTGCCTGTGTCCATACGCAACGCTTGGTTTCAACAACTACTACCACTTTCTGGCAAGTGGTGATTTTGCAGCGTTTATCGGCTGAGGTAATGGTTACGCAAACTGTAAATGTTCCTGATTTGCTGTAGGTTTTCAGAGGATCCATTCCTGTGCCTGTGGTGCCGTCACCAAAACTCCAGCTGTAGGTGGCGCCTTTATCAGTGCTGTAACCATAAAATTTATAAGTGCCATTACCCGTTTTCTTGAATGAGAAACCACCTTGAAGGCGACAAGGCTCTTCAATCACTACCTTTTTACAGATGGTGGTGCAGCATTTCTGTGTTTTGTCGCAGATTCGAACACACACCTCATAGGTTCCGGGTTTTTTGTACCATTTGGAAATGCTCTTTCCACTTCCGGTGGTTCTATCGCCAAATTTCCATGTATAATAATATCCATTATCGCTGGACGCTTCAAACTTAACCTGTCCGCCGGTTCCGTATGAAATTTTGAAATCTCCTTTAATGTTACAGGGATTGCTGCAGCTTATTTTTATCGCTTTACAGATTTCCTTTACGCAAACAGTAGTGGTTCCGGGTACTTTCCAGGTGGCTTTAAGGCATACCTTGTAAACACCATCCTTTACGTATGTTTTACTTGGATCTGTTCCGGTACCGGTTCCGCCATCACCCCATGTCCAGCTGTAGCTTACACCGGTGTTGCTTAGCATGCCGGATGTGGCAAGAAATCTAATCGTTCTGCAATCTGCTTTCCAGGTAAAGTCAGGCTTGAAACTCAAGCAGGGATTGGGAGGGCAAGTGTCAACCGTAACAGATTTGCAGATAATAGTATCCCATTTTTTACAGGTATTTAAAACCTTCATACAAACCTGGTAGGTTCCGGGTTTTGCAAATTTGTAGGTAAGGCTGTTTCCTGTATAGGTAGTTCCAGCGGCCTGCCAGTAAACGGTTATGCAGCTATCAGACTTGCCTGAATAGCTGGCTATAACGGTTAGACATTCGGTTTTATGACTCCATCCATACTGGGTTTGGGCTTTTAGTTCCTGTTTGCTGCTGAAAAGGAAGGCAATCAAGCTAAAAAGGAGGGTGTATTTTAATTTCATATTTTATATACTTATGTGGATTTTAGTGACAGACGTATATTTTTTGTCGGGCGTTGCCCAAAACTAATCAAACGTAGAATATTACAGGTCAAAAAACCAAAATATGGTGATATTGTTTGCTAATTTAGATTGAATTTAAATCCTAAATCATTAACTCTCTGCTTATTGCGTCAGATAGCAGGCGGCCTTTGGGTGTGAGAACTATGTGGTTGTCTTTAATTAATATAAGACTTTTTTCTGACATTTCCAAAATAATCAGGACCTTTTGTTCTTGCCAACCGGCATTTATCAGGCCAATAGTTTCTGTGTTTAGCCCTTTTGTTAATCTTAGACGTGTAATTATCAGTTCATTTATGTAATCATTATCGGAAAGTAACTCTTCTTCAAAGTTGAGTTTCTGATTTTCCACCCCCAGAACGTAAGACTGATTATCTGCAATATTCCAGCGCCGCGTGCGCTTACCATCAAAACTGTGCGCTGATGGCCCCAAACCCAGATACGGTTTGTTCTGCCAGTAATTACTGTTGTGTTTGGCCTCAAATCCCGTTTGGCATAGGTTGCTCGTTTCATAATGAAGCCATTTGTTTTTATCCGCATATTCCTGCAACAATTCAAAATGCCGGGCCTGTTTGTCGTCATCAATTTCAGGAATTTTTCCCACGGCGATATCTTTTTGCATTCGGGTGTTGGGTTCGGATGTTAGCGCATAAGCCGAAATGTGCTGTGCCCCGCAATTGAAGGCCCACTGAAGGGTTTCCTTCCATGCCTCATCACTCAGCCATTGGCTGCCGTAAATCAAATCCAGGTTTACAGACTGTAGGCCTGCATTTACCAGTAGTTCTAAGGCTGAAATTGAATTTGCAGCTGTGTGCGCCCTGTTCATGGCTTGCAATTCTACATTGCTCAGTGACTGCACCCCAAGGCTTATGCGGTTAATGCCAGCCAGCTTCCATTTTTCGATATTCTCTACGTTTACATCTTCCGGGTTGGCCTCTATCGTTATTTCAGCACCGGGCTGAATACCACCGTTCAATTTTATATGTGTTATGAATTTACCCAACTGTTCAGCAGGGAGAAGCGAAGGTGTGCCACCTCCAAAGTAGAGTGTTTCCCATGGATCCGACCATTCAGGCAATAATAAATCATATTCCATTTGAATATACTGCATGAAATCTTCCCTGTATCGGCTGCCGGTAGTGAAATGGAAATTGCAGTAGGTGCAAGCCTTGCGGCAAAAGGGAATATGAATGTAAAGTCCCGACAATTCAAGGCAAAGTTCGTAATTTGCGGACAATACCGCTTGCAAAAAAAGTTTTTCATATTGCTGCCCCTGATTTGTATTGTGCAATTTGGTTTTTTGCTTGCCAATCCCAAATTAGGTAATGCAGAAAAGGCCTTTTTTGATAGCACTGAAACAGAACTAATTCTTAATAAGTTATGGCAACAGGGCTTTTTTGCTATGAGAAATCTGGATTCAGCCGGATATATTTCAGGAAAAGATGTGCCCTGTTGTTTTCGTGAGGCCGGCAGTCAGTGTCTCTTTAAGCCTAATGATTACATGGTTTTTCAGGACAGCTGGCTTTGGGTACAGTTGCAAACAGGTTATCCTTTTGCTTCCTACAGGTGTATTCCCGATAGTGTAATCGGAAATACTGTTTACGTTTCCTGTGATCGTCAGTTGGGTCCTTTGTGCCTGTATGATTCAATCATAACCAATGATTTGAGGCTTTCGGGTTACTTTTTAAGCAAAGTAGGTTCATTGGTTCCAGGCTTGCCATTCAATGAGAATGAGGTGCAACAATTCAGGAGTAAAATGCTTGCTGCGGACGGATACGCGCTCAAAAGCGATATAATACCTTCATTCCATTATGGTTGTTTTGTACTTGATTATGGGGTAATTCGTCAAAAACGTGACCGTTTGTCCGGATTGCTAGGTTTGGCAACTCAGGCAAATCAAAAGCCGGTGGTTACGGGCGAAGCCGATGCTGCATTCTATGACCTGTTTGGGCATGGTGTATCTCTATATGCCCGGTGGAGACGGTTTCAGGCACGTTCGCAGGAGCTGTTTACAGGCACGGAATTACCCTATTTGCTGGGTACTCCATTTGTTACCGGACTGCATTTCGGCCTTGAAAAATTCGATACGGTTTACACCCGCTTCAGGCAAACAGCAATGCTGCGATTTCCCGCTTCGCGCCAATGGCGGTGGGGTCTGGGAGTGGAGCGCACTGGTATTACAGGGCTGGGCATTGATAAGAATTTTGTTAAAAGCCAGCGTAGTCTTCCCTTAAATGCACCAAGCAGAGCCACCTCCTACATGGCATCTATTGAAAAAGTGAATCTTCAAATGGCTGTTTTTGCAAGGCAAGGCTGGTCAATGAAGGTGGAGACAGGCGTTGGAAATCGCTCCTGGCTGCGCGATGCAGGAATTTCCTCCATTACGTGGAAAAATGCTGAAGGGAAATCAGAAAATATTTATGACAGTTTACAACGTACAGGAAAATTGAAGCAAACAACCATTAAATTGCGTTATTTTGGTTCCGGTTATCTTCCCGTTGTTCGCAGCTGGGTAATATTTTTTTCCTTACAGGGCGAGGTTTACAAGGCCCCCAATATCAATTTTGCAGAGTTATCGCGCTGGGGAGGAATAAATTCCATTCGCGGGTTCAACGAGCAGCGTATTTTTGCAAACGCGTTTCACATGGCCAATGTAGAATTTCGGTTTATGGCAGGACCGTCAGGTTTTGTTGCACCCTTTATTTCAGGGGCGCTGTACCGAAATGCCACGCTTCTGCAAAATGGAATTAACAGGCTTTATAGCCTGGGACTAGCCGGGGGCCTGAAAACGGGTGCCGGAATACTGAAGTTTGCATGGGCACTAGGTAATGAGGAAAATGGCTTGGATTTTAGGGATGCTAAATTTCATTTGGGGCTGAGCAATGCTTTTTAAACTCAAAAACCTTGCATTTATGTTTCTTGGGCTGTCTGTGCTTGCTGCTGATGTAACGGCTTCCACCACGAAAAAACGAACCCGTAGAGAAAGGATTGAAAATACCGAAAGAGAAGCACGCAGCAACATTGATACGCAGAAGATAAGCCGTAGCAAGTTTATAGACAGCCTTAGAAAAGATTCGCTTTGTGCGGTACTGAAATCAAGATTTACCATCAAATATAAAGATACCATCATACCAAGAATAAGAGATCCCTTCGATCCGTTTGTGCACCAGGCATTTTACCGAGTTGGCCAAGCCAAATTCTGGTTTTTTATCATTTCACTGGTGGTGCTGGGATTATTTATCTACTACCGAGCTGCATTTCCCAAACAATTCTATCAGCGCTACCGGGGTGTCTTTAATAATTATTATTTCAATGAGCTTATTATGGATCGCTCGTTATCCTTTACTTCAGGCAGTCTGGTGTGTGTGTTGCTTTCAACGTTTGTAATGGCACAGACTGTTATTCTTATAGCAGTATACAGTCAATTTTTGCAGTTAAACAGTGTAGTGTTTTTTATATTCATGCTCATCGGGGTTTTGGCTTGGAAAGTGATGCTCTATTTCTCGCAGCGTCTACAGTCTTTAGTGTTTTCTGCCGGTGAAGTTTCAAGATCGTTGCTTCAAAAACAGGTCACAGTGGACTTTTGGGCATCCATCATTGCTTTTCCACTTATTAATATTGTGTATTATAATCCAAATCGTTTGCGTGACATACCAGTGTCTCAATGCCTTCTGATTATGGTAGTTGTATGGTTTTTATTGAAAATGCTTGTTCAGTTGGTTTACCTGTTTCGTGAAAAAAATTATTCATTCACCAATATTTTGTATTTTTGCGCCTTGGAAGTCTTGCCGCATGCAATTCTGACAAAAACCCTTTTCAGCATCTCACAAACTCCATGAACGAAAGAGAGAAAAAGGTAAAGAGCATCCTCATTACCCAGCCGCCGCCCGAAGCAGGCAAAAATGTCTATGAGGAATTTGCAAAAAAATACAAACTAAAGATAGATTTTAGGTCATTTATTCATATTGAGCCGCTGACGGCTAAGGAAATACGAAGACAGAAAGTAGCTTTTCCGGACTACACTGCCATCATTTTCAATTCGAAGAATGCAGTAGATTCTTTTTTTACCATGGCGCTGGAAATGAAGGTGGAAATGCCACAGGATACCAAGTATTTCTCAATCAACGAGAATGTTTCCAACTATGTGCAGAAATACATAGTGCCCCGCAAACGCAAAATGTTTCATGGAAAAGGAACGGAGAAAGATTTCCTGAACCTCATGAAAAACCATGGTTCAGAGAAGTTTCTTTTTCCCTGCTCCGATATTCGTAAACCCAATATTCCCAATTTTTTTGCCGATCATAAGCTGAATTTTAAGGAATGTATCATCTACAGAACTGTAAGCAGCGATTTGAGTGATTTGAGAGAGGTGTTTTATGATATTCTTGTATTTTTCAGTCCGGCCGATATAAAGTCTCTGTATGACAACTTCCCCGATTTTGTGCAAAATGCCACACGTATTTCAGGTTTTGGCGACAGTACTCAGAAAGCCATACAAGAGCATAGCCTGATTCTCGATATACCGGCGCCTGCGCCTGACAGCCCGTCCATGCTTGCTGCTTTGGAGAAATATGTAAAAAAAGCAAACGCTGAAAAGAAATAATCAGCGCAGCTTTTCCGTTACAAAGCAGGTTTTTTCGTCTTTTCCGGTAAAAAACAAGTACAAAGTTCCACCGTCTTTCAGTTTTAATTTTTTACGGGTTTCTTCCGAGGGCATAACAAAATCTCTTGTGCTTACGTTGGCCTGCGTTATACCTGCTGTTTTAAGTTGATTGCCGATATGGTTCAGTGAGCCTGTAATCTTTTGGTTCAATGCAAAACACCTGCCCAGGGCAGAGGGAATGATGGTGTTTCCAGTTAAATAGTAACCATGCCGACTTGCCGCTTTCAGCCCTGCTTGTTCAATGATGCTGTCTCTAAATCCAGCCTTTATGGCAGCTGATGATAATTCGCAGAAAATTTCAGTTTTGGTTTCATGCAATTCCATAGGAACTTCCTTGCCAAAAATCCGGGTATTGTTATCCTCGCAGTGAACGACGCGAACGCCGGGGGATGCGTTTTCTCCCCAAACAGCCAGCAGTTCTTTTACTTCACTGCGATCGCTGAAAATATAAAACATTATTGGCTGTCCCAGCTGATTCTCAAACCAGTTTAAATCTGTCATGGGGCTTAGCTTAACAATCCAGTTTTTGGCGAGATGGCTGAATTTTTTGTACAATGAGAAAATATCGGGGGAATAAGCCGAAACATCGGCAGCCATTCGGCTTCCCGCCGTCCTGCGGTCAGGATCGGCATAAATACAATCCCATTGGGTGTTTTGAGTCGGGAGAAAATCTTCTGCCGTGGTATCAAGCCGGGTGATATTGATTATGCCCATTTGTAGGTTATTGAACCTTGCAATGGCATTGAGTCCCTTGTCGGGATCAAGGCTGGTAATGTGTTCGAATTTTTTGGAAAATGCCGCATCATCCACTCCGAGTCCACCGGTGAGGCTTAACATATTTTTGCCAGAAAACAGGGAAGTTTTTGCATGGGCAATACTTTCCGAAGTGCACTGTTCAAGCGGTATAGAAGCAAATAGACAATGGTTTTTTGTCCATGATGGTAATTTTTTTGCTGCCTTAGGCAGGCAAAGCTGCTGTTCCGATAAAATCTCATAGGTAAATGCGCGTTCATCATCAGGTAAATCCAATTTTTTAACCGCTGTTGAATAAATCCTGTCAGATATTCGTTCTATACTCAGTGTATTTCCCGAAATTGAGTTTAATTTGCAGTAAATTTCCCTTATCATGAAAAAGGCAAAAGTAATCATCGCTATCCTGATTTGTATCACCGCAGTTTCCTGTGGTTCGTTTCGCAAGAAAGACAAGTGTCCTTCTGTAGGAATGGCGAATCATGGCATGATCATTAAAAAGTAATGTCATCAGCACCGCAGCTCACAGACGAGGCCTCACTTGAGGCTTTGATTGCAGAATCGCATGTGGTACCTGTTTTAATATTTAAGCATAGCACCCGCTGCTCCATCAGCAGTATGGCGTTGAATCGCATGGCCTCTTCCAACCCTGCACTTCAGTATCATATTGTAGATGTGATTGCGAACCGACCTGTGAGCAATAAAATTGCCGAAGTTTTTTCCGTGCACCACGAATCGCCTCAATTGCTGATTATTCACAAAGGCGAATGTTTGTACGAAGCCTCTCATCTTGAAATTCAGCCCAGGGAAATTTTTCAGGAACTGCAGGTTCTCCAGTCATAGATTTTATGAAAGCAATACACCAAACGGGGGATGTAATCCACATGGAAAAGGTGGTGGAAACAACCGATCTGGCAACATTTGAGACGGGAAACGTACATCCATTTTACGGCACATTTGCCCTGGGGCGTGATGTAGAATGGGCTTGCAGGCAGTTTGTGCTTAACATGAAAGACGAAGACGAAGAAGGAATTGGTACATTTCTGAATATCAGCCACAAAAGCCCGGCCATGCTGGGAGATACGGTAACCATCACCGCTACCCTGATAAAACTGGAAGGCAATACGGTGGATTGCGAGTTTGTGGTTCATGTAGGTGAAAGGCTTGTTGCCGAAGGCACCCAGGGACAGAAAATTCTGAAGAAAGAAAAAGTAGCGCGGTTAATTGATAGTTTGAAAGTTGGCTAAAAAACCGAAAATAGAGATTCTCAACCGCAAGGCCAGCTTTAATTACCACGCCGATACCAAATACACGGCCGGTATCATGCTGCTGGGTACCGAGGTGAAAAGCATTCGTGCGGGCAATGTGAATATGGGCGATGCGTATGCCGTGACGGATTCGGGAGAATTGTGGTTGAAAAATCTGCATATTTCGCCCTTTGCCCAGGGCAGTTTTGGGCAGCATGAGCCGCTGCGTGACAGAAAACTGCTGCTGAACCGCAAAGAGCTTAAGAAAATAGCGGTAGCATTGAAGAATGTGGGTATTGCTGCCTTTCCCATCAGGCTTTTTGAAGATGAAAAAGGGTTATTCAAACTTGAGTTGGGTGTGGGGCCGGGTAAGAAAACGCATGATAAGCGCGAAGACCTAAAAACAAAGGATGTAGAGCGCGAAATGGCTCGTTTCAAACATTAATGTCTATTTTCGCAATTCATGCGATTGCTTTTGCTGATTGTTTTTTTGTGTTTTGGCCGCCTGTCGGCTCAAACCCTTACAGCCGGAGCGGAATACAGCAATTTTACCTGGGAAAAGCTTAACAACGGAGTGATAAACGGCAAAGGATGGGGAAGGGGGCTGGTTTGCATGCTTTCCCGGGATCTTAAACCATCACTGGAGGCAGGTATCTCTTTTTCTGCGGGAGAGTATATCGAGAATGTTACAGCCCAAACCGCCTGGGGTGTAGCGCCATACGGACGTTTACAAGGGCAATTGCTTTGGTCGCCGGTAGTGGCACTGGGTAAGCAAAATTCCAGATTCAATGTAAAAATTACGGGCGGGTATTCAGCCTGTTATGTACCGGTATTTGCGGAATTGGGCTACAGAAAAGTGCATGCAGATGTTTCGGTAGGATTGCGACAAACACTTCAGATGGGAAAGTATACAGGAATTTTTGCCGATGTATCTCACCACCAGCGGATGGGAGCAGATTTTAAAACCATGCTGGGCGTGCGGTTTGGGGTACTGCTAAGGTATTGATGATTCAAATACATGAATAATGATATTACATTTGTATGCTAGCCTGCAATTTACATTATGTATAAATGGTTTAAAAATAAATAAAAAAATATTGCTATTGATTTATTTCAATCAAATGTTTGAATTTTATAACCAAGCACGGTGAAAATTAAGGTAATACTTGATATCTAGCATCAAATGTTTAAACTAAACTGTAGTCTATAAACTTTAAACTGTCAACTATTTTAGGGGTTACTCGTTCGTCCCGGCCGCGCCGAGACTCACTCGTGAACCCGGGTGGGGAGGCTTCAAACCAAAAAGCCCGGCTCCTGCGTCGCCCGGTTCTTTTTTCGTATCCGTCCACTTTAGCTGCGCTCAGACTTCCGGATACGAAAAAAGCCCCGAATACAGGGCTTTTTGGTTTGGCGGAGAGAGAGGGATTCGAACCCCCGGTCCTGTTACAGACAACGGTTTTCAAGACCGCCGCATTCGACCGCTCTGCCATCTCTCCTTCTTGGGATTTCTCCCAACAGGGCTGCAAAAATAGGGTTTATATGCGCCTTTTGCAACGGTTTGTTGCGAAAAAGTGTTTGGCGCCGGTTAAATGATGATGCTCTGAAAAAATAATACCGACATCGGAAACCATAATACAAAAAACACAATGGCTATGGCCCACAGCCAGCCAATGTGAAGGTTTCTGAACATTGAATACCCCGGCGAAAGCAGCGCACAGCCGCGGTACAGCGATACATCCATGCCCACCGAATACGGAAACATCCAGAATAGAAAAATAAGCATGACCTGAAAGGCCGTGAAATCGCCTTTGCGACGGATTACTGCCCAAGCGGCTGTTATAAGCACGCCAACCATAATGACCAGATTCTGCACCTCCACCCAGCTTTTCATGCCCCAGCTGTGGCCGAACAATAATTTCAGGTGCTGACCAAAATGCTTCAGCGGACTGTGCAGTCCGTGTCCGTATTTCTGCTGAATCAGAAACATGGCGTTCCAATGTCCCGTTGCCACAGCATCATAGCCCCACCAAACCAACATACCAACAAATGTTACCAATCCCGTTTTCAATGCAAGCTGCCATGGAAATGCTTTGGTTTTTATCCATTGCATCAAACCCCAAAGGGCAAGCCCAATCAGCAAAAACACCCCACCGCTGTAGGAGAGAACCGCCAAAAAGCCACAGATACCGGCTTTCAGGTATGCTTCTTTGCCCAAAAAATAATGTAGCAGCATCAGCAAAAACACCACCATCGAAACCGGAAACAAGGCCTGAAAATAAATAGATCCGGGTGCAAACCCAACCATGATAAGCCCCAGCCAGCTGCGTACGGAAAAATCCCGTACTTCCCACAACCTGGCCGCTACCATCAGCAATCCCAAAAAGAAAATCTGGCTTAGCCACAAACCGCTTTGGGCAGGCGCTGGACCCAACAGTGTACATGCCTTTATCAGTAACGGATACAAAGGTGCCCAGCCGGCGTTGCCACACCAGGCTCCGGGCCAGTCGGGGCAGGGGATGAGGTTGTGGCCTTGTTCCGCAATTTGCAGGTACAAGCCGCTGTCCCAACGGCTCCAGCATTCTGCAGTCCAGCCGCCATAGCACTGCGATTCAATGCCCATGAAATGCGAAGCTACGCGGGCCAGCAGCCACACGGTCAGCGGAATGAGCAGTTCCGGTTTCAACCAGAATTTCATTCCAGCGTATGCAGTTCGGATTCCAGTGCGTACAGTTCTGATTCCAGAAAGGCAAACAGCGATTGGATATAATTAGCCGAAAAGTCAAACTGAATGCCTGCAGTACGGTAAATTTCAGGAATGCTGCGGGTATATCCCAGTTTCAGGGCTTCCTTGTATGCTTGCAGTCCTGCCGTTTCATTGGCGTTGCAATTTTTCCAAACGCCCAACGCGCCGAGTTGCGCAAATCCGTATTCTACATAGTAAAACGGCACCTCAAAAATGTGCAATTGCTTATGCCAGCTGTAGGCCAGGGCATTTTCGTATCCGTTGTAGTCCATCATGCCGGTGCCAAACCTGGCAGCCAGTTGAAGCCATTGTGCCTTTCGTTCTTCCTGGCTGTGTCCCGGATTTTCATAAATCCAGTGTTGGAATGCATCCACCTGGGCAATCCAGGGCAGTGTGCCAATAATGCCTTCCAGTTGCTCGGTTTTGGCCCTTTTCAGTTCTTCTGTATTGCTGAAATAAGCATCCCAGCCTTTCATGCTGATAAGTTCCATGCTCATGCTGGCCAGTTCGGCGACTTCGCTGGGCGTGTTTTTAAACGCATTCAGGTGCAAGGGTGCCATGAGAAAACTATGAACAGCGTGACCGCCTTCGTGTACCAGGGTTTCCACATCGCGCAGGTTGCCGCTGGCATTCATGAATATGAAGGGTAAATTGGTTTCTGCCAAAGGATAGTTATAACCACCGGGAGCCTTGCCCAGTCGGCTTTCCAGATCAAGCAGTTTCTTTTGCTGCATGGTTTGCAGGCATTCGGCAAAAAACACATCGGTTTTGCGCAGGCAATCCAGGCTTTTGTGGAGCAGGTCTTCTCCATTGGTAAAGGGTTTCAGCGGTTCCCGGCCCAGCGGATCTACCGATGTATCCCAGGGTTTCAGTGCTTCCAATTGCAATTGCTCTTTGTGTTTTTGCGTGATTTTTTTGAGCAACGGAACCACGTGGGTTTCAATGGCGGCATGAAACTGTTTGCAGTCTTCGGCGGTATAATCATACCGACCAAGCGCTTTGAACATATAATCGCGGTAGCTATTAAAGCCTGCATTTAGTGCCATTTGATGGCGTTTTTGCACCATGGTGTCGAACAGCGATTCCAGTTTTTCGGTATCCTGTTGTCTGCGCTCGTTCATCGCAGTCCACACGTTTTCGCGGAGGGCGCGGTCGGTGCGGAGCAGGAAATTCGAGGCCTGCTGCATGGTGTAGGTTTGTCCGTCAATATCAACGGACATAGCACCTTGTATGGAGCTGTATTCCTGCGCCAGTGTTTGCAGTTCGGCCTGTATGGGGATATTTTCCTCTCGGTAAAGCTCAATCGCACCGCGCAGGCTGCGGAAATAAATGCGCACGGCTTCATCCTGTTCTGCTTCTTTGGCAAAGGGAGATTCCACCACCTTGCGGTTCAGTTTATCTTCCAGCGGCGCCAGTTCGGGCTGAATGTTCTGCACAAAATCCAGGTAGGCGGCCTCGTGTTCCTTGTTGCTTGTATCGCAGGTCATGCGGATGTAGCGCCAGGCAAGGTCTTCGGAAACCGACGATTCCAGGTCCGAAATTTCCTTCAACCAGCTGGCAAAATCTTCCTTGCTGCTGGCTTCAAAAGCTATCAGCCGGTTGAAATGTTCAATCAGGGCGGCTGCAGTGAGTGGTTTTTCAATAATCATTCACTTACAAAATTACATGTTGCAAGCGGTATGTGAGGATTGTGCTTGTTTGAAAGTCACATAATTTTCTCAACTACGCTTACCATACCACTTACGGCGAGGCTTTGCGTCACCGCGACCTGCTGCATTCCCCTGGTTTGAATTTCCGTTTCTGGGACGATTCCTGTCACCGTGTGATGGTTTGCTCTGTGAAGCTGTATTCGGCTGGGTCGTAGCCTGTGCAGGGGCGCTTGAAGCAGGAAATGGATTGTTTTCTGCCAGCGGAATGGACTTGCGTATCAGCTTTTCAATATCGCGGATGTACGGTCTTTCTTCCTGTTCGCAAAAAGACAGGGCAGTACCACTGGCGCCGGCCCTGCCTGTGCGGCCAATGCGGTGCACGTAGGTTTCGGGAATGTTGGGGATATCGTAATTGATTACCCAGGCCAGTTCGTCAATGTCGATGCCACGGGCGGCAATATCGGTGGCCACCAGCACGCGTGTGTTTTTGTCTTTGAAGTTGCTGAGAGCCCGCTGTCTGGCGCTTTGCCCTTTATTGCCATGGATGGCTTCCGAACGGATTCCGGCCTTGATGAGCATTCTCACTACTTTGTCGGCGCCGTGTTTGGTGCGGGTAAATACGAGTGCCGTTTCTATGTTGCGATCCTGGAGGATGTCGGTGAGCAGGTTGATTTTGTTGTTCTTGTCGGTGTGATACAGAAACTGCTGCACGGTATCGGCGGTGGATGATACGGGTGTTACGGAAACCGATTCAGGATTGCTGAGGATGGTATTGGCCAGACTCACAATTTCAGCGGGCATGGTGGCAGAGAAGAACAGCGACTGCCTGCGATGGGGCAGGGCCTTGATGATTTTCTTTACATCGTGCACAAAGCCCATGTCCAGCATGCGGTCGGCTTCATCCAGCACGAAATATTCAATGTCGCGTAGGGTAATGAAACCCTGATTCATCAGGTCGAGCAGGCGGCCGGGAGTGGCTATCAGAATGTCGGTGCCGCGCTGAATGGCGTCGGTCTGGGGTTTTTGACCCACACCGCCAAAGATCACCACCGATTTTAAACCGGTGTGGCGTCCGTAGGTTTCAAAACTCTCCTGAATCTGAATGGCAAGTTCGCGGGTTGGGGTTACCACCAAACACCTGATTTTGCGGCGTTTTTCGTTAGCGCGGTTGTTGTAAAGGTTTTGCAAAATGGGCACGGCAAAGGCGCAGGTTTTTCCGGTACCGGTTTGGGCGCAGCCCATGAGGTCGCGGCCTTTTAGCACAATAGGAATGGCCTGTTGCTGAATGGGTGTGGGGGTGTCATAGCCTTCCTGCTGCAATGCGCGCAGAATGGGCTCAATGAGGTTGAGTTCGTTGAATTTCATTTTTAATAAATTTTGACGAGAGCAGCTTTACCGGGTTAAATACGAATGGTTTTAATTGTCAGCTGCCGTTGTTGGTGCAAAACCCGTTGATGAAATAAAAACGAGCCAATTAAATGCCAGAGATACTAAAACAGAAAGAACGTTCGTCTGTGTAGGTGCAAAGATAGGTGAAAATGAAGGGATTGCGTGAAATACGATAAGTTGCGGTAATCCCGCAGAAAAAAAAGCTACTAAAATCGAGTTTATAAAAACCCTTACGATCCCATTTTGCGGGGCGTGGTGGTTTTGGCTTTTACACCACCGGTGGGCTTGGGAGCCGAGGTTTTTACCTTTTTGGGTGCAGCTGCCTTGCCTGTGGTTTTTTCTGCGGGTTTGTCGCCACTGCTACCCTCTTCGGTGCTTTCTTCCTCTTCCTGTCCCAGTTTGCTCCAGTCCAGCAGGCCTTTGATAATGCCATACCAGCTAAACAGCTTCTTCATGTCACCGGGATAAACCTTTTCGCGGTCGTAACTGGGAAGTACCTTGCCCATATAGGCTTTGATTTCGTCGTTATCGGCATTGGAAGCGGGCGGGTTGGAACCTGCTTCATCCAGCGATTTCAGCTGCTGAAGCACCTGCCACAATTTGGTTTCGCCTTCGTCGGTAAACATGGCAATATCTGCCAGTACGCTCACACGCTGCTGCAGGGTGGTGGCAAATTTCTTGCCTGTGCCAATGGTTTCAACAATTAAACCGGTTTTGTTTCTTCCGATGATTTTGTGCAGGCCGGGAACACCCGATACCGAAACGATGTCTTTCAATTCCATGTGGGGCAAATTTCGGGTTTTATGGGCATACCTGCAAATGGATGGAACTTATTGAGAAATGAATATACAAAAAAAAGGTGACATTTCCAAATTAATCCTTCAGAATTTGGCAGGAAACAATCGTGTTAACTGAGTTTGCGGATACTCAAATACTGAATCAGCCACACGACAGACAAGGCAGCCACCGCACTAATAATGGTAAGCGGATTTATACCTGCAGTAATGTTAAAACCAAATTTTCCGAGATAATCTGCCACCATGCTTTTAATAAACCAAACCAAAGCTGATGAAGTGACAATAATGACGGTGTAAATGATGCCTATATTGACGGAATACCAGTTGATGATATGTTTTCGCGGAACACCCAGCAGCAGCAAGGTGTCGATTTCATATTTTGCTTTGTTTATGGAAAGCAATACATAGAGGATGGTAGAAAAGAAGGCGAGGAACAGGATAACAATTCCCAGAATTCCCACGGCTACCAAAATCATTTCGAGCAGGAAGGCAAATTTGCTTGTCATCAGCCTGCTTTCGTTGGTTTCCCAGTTTTTTTCTTTGATTAGCTTATACAATTCGCCTGATTTACTTTGGTCAATTTCAACAATCAGACGGCCTTTTTTTTCTTTTTCGGTAGTTGGTGATAATGCGTTATTGGTAATGTCCATGAAGTTTTTTGGAACCAAAACCGAGTTGAGCCGCTGGGAGTATCCAACTACGCGGCCGGAATATTCCTTTAAACCGGTGCCTCCGGTTAATCGCAGTTTGAACCTTGCCATTTTAATGGTGTTGGGAGAGATGAGCGGCAGGCCTCTGGCCGGAGCGAAGGTGAAGTTATACAGGTTAATAAAATCGGCAGGTAATATCAGTGGAATGGATTCCTGACCTTCTTTCCAGCCCCAGTCTTCGGGCAAATTATCGATAAACCTATCATCAACAGCTTCAAAAAATAGTTCGGTTCTGATTCCCGGACTGTAATTGCCCATGGATAATTCCGCTAGTACATTGAAGCGGTTGGCGGTGAAAGATCCAACGTTCTGAACCGATGGCAGCTTTTTAATGTCCTCAATGTCATCAGCGCTAAATGCAGAAATGCCTCCGCTAAGCGTATTTAAAGCTGATATTTTTTTATTGATGATTATATATTGTTTCCCAAAATCATTTTTAGGCTCTTTGAAAAGACTCTTGTATTCAAAATAAATCTGAACAGCGAGCGACAGCAACAAAACTCCTATAAACGTGCCTGCAATACCACCAATCAGTTGTTTTGGATTCTGGGTTTTGCTCAGTAATTTATGTAAAATGCGTTTTGAGCTCATTAAATTATTAAAGAAATAAAATCATTTTGAACGAATCGCTTATCCAATCCGGTGATAATCAGTCCTGCATTTCGTCTGCGGCATTCTTCCGTAATCAGCAACCTTGCCGCTTCCATGTTTTCCGAATCCAAATGGCTGAAAGGCTCATCCAGCATTAGCCAGCGGAAATTTCTGTTTAAGGCGCGGATGATAGCAACCCGTTGTTTCTGTCCGTAGGATAAAAACCGGGCTTTGGTGTCCATTTTTTCCTCGATTTTCAGTTTGCTGCTCCATTCTCCAATGGGGAATTCTTCGGTTTTATGGGGTGTGAACGAATCCAGAATGCCGATATTTTCCTGCATAGTCAGCTCATCAAAGAGTTTTAAATCCTGATAGACAGTGCTGATCTTTTGGTTGCGAATGGAAACCCATTCATCCACACCCGCATTTTTCAAAGGCTTACCGTTAAATGATATTTCTCCTTCAAAATCTTTTCTGTAACCGTTAAGAATGCCGATGAGCGTGGATTTACCACTACCGGATGGGGAAATTACCTGATAGAATTTTCCGCATTCCAGTTCAATCTGCTGATTCCAGACAGATTCCGGATTGATAATCCGAATGGGATTGGGTTTTACCTGATTCAGGATAAATGAATCTTCCATACGGAATCAATTGTTTTGAGCCAACACGAAACGGAGAAGAAAATACTGCTTTTATTGCACGTATTCAACTGCGGTGTCGTATACAGCGGCAGGCTCTTCTTCCATGTAGGGTGTCTCTTCGGTCGTTGCAGAATTTGAGTCAAACAGATTGTCAAAATCACCCAGCTCAAGAATTCCGTTAACCAGCCTGTAGAGGCTATTACCTTCTCCCTTCTTGAGATTCAGACGCACAACACTTTTGTCGTTGTCTGTGGATACCATCGTCAAGTCCTGCATCATTCCCATAAAGTTTGATGCTTTCTTAGACATTTTACCGCCCATGGATTCGAGTGGGTAATCATCAGGGTTGAGGCTCAGGTAAAAAGCCATGGCATTTTCCGTGAGTGTTTTTGTGATGTTTTCGTTGGATGGTTTTTGCCAGGGGTTGCCATTTTTTATGTTGGCAGCTTTTGGATCCGTAGAAATAATCAATCTGTCATTCTGAGGCACAATGTACATGTCGCCCAATTCTGAATTGATGGAATAAACGCCACCGTCTGATTTAATTTGATAGTTGTTGCTTGCCATAAATTCAATTATCTTTTTTATATCGGAAGGCTTTGAAATGCCCAGCTGCAAATTGAAAACGGGCATCATTCTTTTTCTTTTTACCTCATACATTTCAAATGTTTCATAATCCATGTCCATTTCTGTAACTTCTATTTCTTTGAATTCGGAAACAGAGACCGCAAATTCTCCAGTTAGCATTTTCAGGATATCCTTCATGGTGTAGTCCGGAATAACAACCTCATTAATGTCCTCATTCCCGACCACCGATTCGGTCATTTGTATCAGTGTTTGTGCATCCAGGCTGGCACCAAAAGCGCCTACTGATTTGCCGTTGGAGGTGAGGTAATCGGTATATTTTTTATCAAGATTTCCTTTTAATAATTTATCAACTTTTTCCGGATTTTCATAATATACGAAGCTGTTCAAATCAACGGAAGCGTCTTCAAAATTCAAATGGGCAGAAAATCCATCCATGTTTTTGATAGATTCCAAAGCCCGAGCATTATTCTTGCTTAATTCCTTCAACCCAACATTGTTATTGAGGATTTTTACAATTTGATCCATATTGACGAAAAAGTCAACGTCTCCGCTGTTTTTCACGAACTGGCCAAAGCCCTTGGTCTCATATATGTTGTTGGTTTTCTCAAGGCTGAGTATTTTTTCGGCATAATTGGAAATATTGGTTTCATTTTTGTAACCTTCTTTGAACGTTATAACGAGCACATCGTTATTCCAGGCAAAAGCATGCTCTCTGTCATTTTCTTCAGAAGGGTAGGCTTTATTCATGTCTTTGTCTTCTCTGAAGGTGTAATCTGCTCCAGCCGATTCACCAATGTTTTCAATGAGTTTTTTAATATTTTCCTTGTTGTCTACGGCAAGTAAAATACCACCTTGCATGTTGTTGACCTCGTCTTCATCGAGGCTAAAAAACACGACGGGATCTACTTTGAAATCAACCCCGGATTTATCGGGCGACTCCATCACTTCTTTAAAGAATTTTGGTGCTTCATCTTTTATTTTGTCCATTGCATCTGCAACAACATCTTGCTTTTTAATTTTCTCGAAGTCCATTTTTTTGAATAGACTCACAATGCTTACTTTTCCTACTGCAATGGATTCTTTGGGTACATAGGCATACAGTTTGTTTTTGCTGTCATTGAAGAACCAAATGGCACCGGCGATTCCTGTAATCGCTACAATGGCAATAATGAGGGTTTTCTTATTCATAGCTTTTCTTAAGACCGGCAAATTTATAATAAAGGTTTTATGTTTTTATTTTTAAACAAAGTTTGTCTGTTAAAGACAACGGGTTTTTGGGGTTAATAATAAAATATGAATAAAACAGGCAGTTGTCTTTTTATGATTATTCGCTAAGTTTTTTGCGAATTACTACTTTTTGAAAGGCCCTTAGAACCGATGCTTTTGCGAGATTTTCGGTAAACTCCCCCGGCATGGATTTTACTTTTTTGTACTGGCTTTCGCTGAGATCAATTCTATTTACTACCCGCATCAGTGCGGCCGGATTTTTTTGTTGTAAATCCGCCATAAAGATTTTCAATTCGGATACCATTGCCGGTAAATCAGGGTAGGTTTCTTCCTTGAATGTGAAATCAGCAATGCCTACATCTTTTTCCAGCTGGGTTTTGGTGGCCAGCAGAATATCAGCATCGGGTTTAAAGGAAGAGAGCTCCTGAAACTCATTCATGGGCGTGTTCCAAACCGTTTTCCCATTTGCTCACAGCCGAGGTAGCAAGCGCATTACCCAGCACATTGGTCATGCTGCGGCCCATATCGCAGAAATGGTCTATGGGTAAAATCAAAGCGATGCCTTCTGCGGGTATATTAAACATGGCGCAGGTAGCCGTTACCACAACCAGGCTGGCTCTAGGGACACCTGCAATGCCTTTGCTGGTGAGCATTAGCACCAATAGCATGGTGATTTGGGTGCCTGTATCCAAAGGAATACCATAGGCTTGTGCAATAAAAATGCTGGCGAAAGTCATATACATCATGCTGCCATCCAGATTGAAACTGTAGCCCAACGGCAAGACAAAACTTACAATATTGGGGCGGCAGCCGAAGCGTTCCAGTTCTTCGGTGAGTTTTGGAAAAACGGCTTCGCTGCTTGTGGTGCTAAAGGCAATAAGCAGTGGCTGTTGAATGCGTGAAAGCAGGGTTTTTAATCTTTTTCTAAGGATGATGAATCCGGCGACCAATAACACAAGCCACAAAAAGGCCAGTCCCAGGTAAAAACTGCCCATGTATTTGCCGTAAACAGTAAGAACCCCCAAACCTTTTTTAGCCACGATGGCTGACACACCGCCGAGCACACCCAGCGGGGCAAACCACATGATATAACTTACCATTTTCAGGCAAACGTGCCCAATCGTATCCAAAGCGCGGGTGAGGGGAGCGGCTTTTTCACCCAGTGCGGTCATGGCAACGCCAAAAAAGATGCTAAATATCACGAGTTGCAATATTTCGTTTGTTGCCATTGCCTCAATCACACTTTTTGGGAAAACGTGCTCTATAAAGCCTTGCAGGCTGAATCCTTTACTGTTGCTCAGGAAATCCTTGGCGCCGGCCACGTCTCCTTCGCCCAGATTTACGCCCACGCCGGGTTTAAAAATATTCACAAGGACCAAACCCAGCAAAAGGCTGATAAGACTGGCACTGATAAACCAAAGCATGCTTTTGCCACCAACACGGCCTACCGCTTTCAAATCGCCCATTTTGGCAATACCGGCCACCAGGGTGCTGAATACCAGTGGTGCGATTATCATTTGAACGAGTCGCAGAAAAATGGTAGTCAGCAGTTTCATGCGTTCAGCAAACAAAAGAGCATTGGGTTTGGTGCTGCTGAGGTAAATCCATTCACCCAGCGCAATACCAATCAGCATACCTGCTATGATGAGAACGGTTAATTGATGTCGTTTGGCAATCATTGAAAATTCGGCTTTGCAATAATACTCACTTTGGCCGGCAACCTGTATGCATTTCAGGCATAAAATGGGGCTTATTCCGTGCAAAACCGCTGTGAATGCCGTATTTTTGACCCAATGATAGTAGTTACCGGAGCAGCGGGATTTATAGGTTCGGCCATGCTGGGGCATTTGCAGTCACTGGGCTACGGCGATCTGGTGGCGGTGGATGATTTTTCCAACCCCGAAAAAAGCCCCAACCTTGAGGGTAAAAAATTCAGCCACTGCGTGCACCGCGATGATTTTTTCACCTGGTTTGAACACCACGCCGATCGTATGCAGTTTGTGCACCACATTGGCGCCCGCACCGATACCACAGAATTCGGTGAAGATGTCTTGAATCACCTAAACCTGGAATACAGCAAGCGTGTCTGGGAATTGTGCGTAAAACATTCTGTGCCGCTTATCTACGCAAGCAGCGCGGCTACCTATGGTGAGGGCGAGCATGGCTTTTCAGACAATCCTGAACAGTTGCAAAAATTGCAACCGCTAAATCCTTACGGACTCAGTAAACATAAATTTGATCTTTGGGTGATGCAGCAGGAGCGCACACCGCCATTTTGGGCTGGATTTAAGTTTTTTAATGTTTTCGGACCCAACGAATACCACAAAAAACGCATGGCCAGTGTGGTTTTTCATGCTTACAACCAAATCCGTGAAACAGGTTCTGTAAGTTTATTTCGCAGTCACAGAAATGATTACGAAAATGGTAAACAACTTCGCGATTTTATTTATGTAAAAGATGTCTTAAAAGTTTTGACCTTTTTCATGGAAAAACGCAAAAACAGTGGCTTGTATAACCTGGGTACAGGAAAGGCCAGAACATTTCAGGATCTGGTGATGCCAATTTTTCTGGCATTGAACGAAGTGCCCCAAATTGACTTTGTGGATATACCCCAAGATATCCGTGAAAAATATCAGTATTATACTTGTGCAGACATGGACAGACTTTTAAAAGCCGGATACAACAAGGGTTTTTATGAGCTGGAAGACGCCATTATGGATTATCTTGGTAAGTATCTTATGGCGGGCAACTATATGTAAAACAACATGGCAAACTGGTTTCGAAAGCCCGGACTGATATGGATGATTGCTGGCTTACTGCTGGCTATTTCGGGATATGTGCTGATGCTTCGCAACCAGAATCTGGGCCCGGAAGCCTCCCTTCAGCGGGAATCTGCCAGAATTACGGAAGTGTTGCAGGAAGCCCGCGACCTGATAAGGGAAGAATGGACTTTTGCGGCCAATCCTAAGCAGATAGATGAACGCAGTGCAACAGCCTTAAAGTTCAAAAAGGCAGGCGTAGAAATTTTTGTTTTCCGCGGGAACAGCCCTGTCTACTGGACATCCAATAGTTACAACCTTCAACCTAAAAGAAGCAATGGTGTTGAAATTCAGAAACACTACGGTCGATACCTTGCCGTTTGGAATTATCATACCGACACGCTGGATTATGTTTTTGCGTGTGATCTAATCCGAAACCCGGAACTCAAAGCCTTGGGTACGGCTATGCTGGCGGAAGAGAAAGATAATAAATTTTCATTGTCTGCCAATCCTATAGACAATAGCAGACCGGTGGAGATTGCAGCTATGCCGCTGTTTTATCTGGTTATTGATGAATTTAAACCGGGAATCCCGTTTGATGTGATGACGGGTCTGGGCCTGATTTTATTGAGTTTGGGATGGGCCGGTTTTGCATCACGACGCAAATGGAATTTGTTAAAATTGCCGGTAAATCTATTGCTGTGGCTCTTCGTTGCCTTTTTGTACTACAAGGGATATGCTTTCTGGAATCTTTCCGCTACAGCGCTTTTTGCCCCCGAAGTTTATGCCTCTTCTGCCTACTTCCCCAATCTAGGGGTGTTGCTGTTTCTCAGTATCTGGGGATATTATTTTGTTTCCTGGCTAAACTTGCTTACATCACATTTTTCAGGTAGGTTACCCAACTGGTTAAAATTGCTGCTTCTTGTACTTACCCTCTTTGCCCTTTACGGTTCCTCTTTGTTTATTCTGTCTGAGACTGCCAAACTCGTGCGCGACAGTTCGGTGAATTTTAATTTTCACGACATACACTTGGTTAATGTTTTCTCTTTGCTGGGACTGGCAGCTATTGTAATTTGGTATGTTGTACTTTTTAGGCTGTTGCAGCAGGTAAAGTTATTCGAGGCTTATTTTAAAATTCAAACACGGCGCTGGCTTGCCGCTATTTCATTAATCCTGTTTTATTCCTGGGCTTTCTATTCACAGCCTTTATGGCTTTCTGTTTTTCTGTCTGTAGTGATTGCCGGGTTGCTGTTATATGATTTGGCCTTTAAGGATCACAAAGAATGGATTCGGGTAGGTCTGAAGATTGTTATACCCAGTCTTGTTACAGGATTGATATTTAACCGACAGATTGCCATAAAAGAATTGGAGGTTCGCGAAATTCTTGCT
This sequence comes from Sphingomonadales bacterium, assembly GCA_016872175.1. Taxonomy (GTDB): domain Bacteria; phylum Bacteroidota; class Bacteroidia; order NS11-12g; family UBA955; genus RGEC01. The sequence continues at coordinate 59,983 of VHBA01000008.1, forward strand.
GCCAAACTGCTTTTGCAGAATGAAAAAGAACCTTATAATCTGTTGGTTTCAACCGAGCAAAAACTTTTGTATGACAAAGGTGTGGTAGACTATTATACCTGTACCGATGAAACCAAAAATGAGTTTGAAAAGCGCCTCAGGCAGCTGTATTTCTCTGAATACAGCGAAGATTTTGATTTGCTGGTTTTCGATTATAATTCAGCAGGTCGCGGATACCGCGAGCAAAATCCTTTTGATTATACAACCATCAACAATCTTTTTTACAGCGATGTGTGTAAACCCATCACAACTCGATTTGCGCTGGTCAACGAACGAAAGCTGAAGGGCAGTTATCTGGGTCGTTTTGATGTTGGAGATAGTGGTATATACCTGGGAACTTATTTTGTATTGTTGAAACCCCGCATATCCGGCACGCAGGGCCGCCTTGCAGATATGTTTAACAAATCACCGCTGGAAGGATTGTTTACCGAAAATGGTTACAGCTACGCCATCTACAGTAAAAATAAACTGGGCAGGAGGTATGGACAGTTTAACTATGCTGTTTCTTTTCCGGATTTTGGGAAAGATACTTTGCTGACCAAAGAAGGCTACAGCCACCTAACCTATTCCGATGAACTGGGCAATGAAATTATTATAAGTAAACCTTCCGGTTCAATATTGGAATCTGTTTCCGGATTTACCGTATTGGGAATAGCCGGGTTGTTCATTACGTTGCTGTATTATGTGGTTATTCTACTCCGTCAGTTTGTGCTTACACTTCAAACCGCTACTGTTACGCGACTACGGGTGCTGAAAATGCTGAAAAACCGCATTCCGTTTACATCAGGTAGAGAGCTGTTTCTCAGTTCAAAACTGCAGGTATACGTAACCTTGGTTGTGTTTGTAACCTTTGTGGTAGTGCTGTTTGTAACCATCAACTATTTCCGCAGCAATTACACACTTCGTCAAAGAGAAACACTGTGGAATAAAACCTCGGAAATTGCCAACGCCATTGGCACCCAGGCTAGCCTTGATGCACTATTTAACAATTTTCAGACTGGATTAATCTATGACCTAAGCAGTTACTATAATACTGACATCAATTTGTATGATGCCCGCGGGAAATTGCTTATTTCAAGCAATGATAAAATTTATGAGCAGGATATTCTGGGTAACCTCATGAATCCTGAAGCCTACAGGCAATTGCATAATGGCAGTTCGGGATTTGTGGTTGATGAACAAATTGGGGATTTAACCTACATCTCAGCATATTATACTATACTTGATAATGACCTGAACATTAAAGGATATCTGAATTTGCCGTATTTCTCCAATAGAAAGGATCTGTACCGCGAAATTTCAAATTATGCCGTAACCATCATCAACCTGTTTGCTCTTGTGTTTACGCTTGCCGCTTTGATAGCATACATAATGGCGAGGCGCATTACGGGTCCGTTGAATTTAATTCGTCAGCAGATGGGATTGGTGAAACTGGGCTTACCCAATTCGCCCATTGAATGGCAACACAACGATGAAATTGGTTTGCTGATTTCGCAGTACAATAAAATGATTCTTGAGCTGGAAGAAAGCACGTCCCGGCTTGCAGAAGGAGAGCGTCAGGGAGCATGGCAGGAAATGGCAAAACAGGTGGCGCATGAAATAAAAAATCCGCTCACCCCGATGAAGCTTAGCCTTCAGCACCTTCAGTATGCCATTCAGCGCAAGGATGAAAAACTGGAGGAAAAAATTAAAAAAACAACCGAACTGCTGATAACCCAGATCGATTCTTTATCTGCGATGGCCGAAGAATTTTCTTCCTTTGCCAAAATGCC
>VHBA01000009.1 GCA_016872175.1 Sphingomonadales bacterium
TATTCGCCCCGGCTGGTTTTGGCTGGTTTGATAAATGAGAGGGTATGTTTTTCCCAGTGCAGTTGCATGCCGCAATCAGGTGGTTGTCTTGGCTTCAGGGAGCCTGGGCTTTTGGAAATCGAAGTGCTTGTTGCGCAGGGCGCCCTGCTGTGCTAAAGGCTGCATCATGGCTGCAAACTGGTCGAAATAAAGGCTTTGTTCGCCATCACTCAGCGCTTTTTCGGGCTGGTTGTGTACTTCAATGATAAGGCCATCTGCTCCAGCTGCAATGGCTGCCATAGAAAGTGGCGCCACCAGGTTGCGGTTTCCGGTACCCTGGCTTGGGTCTACAATTACCGGCAAGTGGCTGAGTTGCTTTACCAGCGCCACTGCGCCTAGATCCAATGTGTTGCGCGTAGCGGTATCAAAGGTGCGGATTCCGCGCTCACAGAGGATGACGCGCTCATTGCCGCCTACCAAAATATATTCTGCTGCCAGCAGCCATTCTTCCATGGTGCTGCTCATGCCACGCTTCAGCAAAACGGGCTTATTTATTTTACCCAATGCACGCAGCAAAGGATAGTTTTGCATGTTGCGGGTGCCTACCTGCAGGATATCGGCATATTCGCAAAGCTCATCCACCTTGTCGGCACTCATTACTTCACTCACCACGGCCATTCCGTATTTGTCGGCCGCTTTTCTGAGCAGTTGCAATCCTTCGGTTTTCAAACCCTGAAAAGAATAGGGACTGCTGCGGGGTTTGTAGGCACCGCCGCGCAGAAAACGAACCTGTTGTTTGGCCAGAAACTCGGTGATGGTGAATACCTGTTCCTCATTCTCCACAGCACAGGGGCCTGCAGCCAGCATCAGCTCTTTGCCAATTTCCACGCCATTTACCTTGATAACGGTATCTTCGGGCTTCCACTCGCGGCTTACCAGCTGGTAGGGTTTGCGTTTATCCATCATGCAACTAACAAGTAAGGGTTAATTCAGTTTGGTGTAGGTTATAATCAATTTGGTTTTGCTGTGGTCTATGGCCACGCGGGCGCCGCTTACCGGCTGATCTGAAGGAATCGCCAGATAAAGCCCAAAATTTAGGTCCTCGTTGTAAAATTTCTTGGCACTGAGTAGGTTTTGCAGGTGTTTGGTTAGTGTAAATCGGTAGCTGCCGGTAGCTTCGTTGTAGGTGCCGCCGTAGCTGTCAGAAACACCGTCTTCCACAAAGGTATTGCGGTCGCTGGTTTTGCCTGCAGGCTGGAACAGGTTTAGTCGTCCAGGCGCAGGGTGCAAGGCAGTAGCGGTGCCGGGAGCTACAAATAGCTGTAATTCTGCTTTATTGATGGCAATATTGCCAAGTTGGCCAAGATTAAGCAAATTAGGGATGCGAATATGGGTTTTCAGACCGTTGGGCGCCTGGGCGTAGGTTATGGTATAGGATTGGGCCGGATTGTTGAGTTGCTGCGCCACTGCTGCTTTGTACACGCCGGGCATACCTTTGTTGATGGTGTTTTTTGAACCGGTAAAGGTAAAAACCTGTGTAGCTGTATCACGGTAGTAAAGTAGGATTTTTGCCCTGTAGGCAAAACTGATGACATTGTTAAAGTCATATACACCAAAACCACCTTTACCTTCGCTAAGATCCCGTTTTTCTGGTAAAACTGCAATGCCCGGAAAGTTTTCAATAAGCTTTTCTTGGCTGGTGTATGCGTCTTTGGGCAGCTGCATGAGTCGGCGCGCCATGCCGGCAGAAAGTCTCACCCTGATTCCTGGAGTAATCGCCGATTTGCCTTTTTTATAACGAATCGAATCTGTTTTGTAGTTGTAAACCGGACCATAGTAGCGGCTTTCCAGGGTTGGGTCGGTTTCCAGCACATCGCCCTGATAGTAAGCGTTGGTTCCTGTGATTCCGGTTTTCAGCGGCGTGATAGTAAAGCCTTGATAGGTTTGTTTGTCTCCGTAAAAATTTAATCCATTGATAAAAGGGATGAACAAAACAGCGGAATCCGGTTCTTCTGTGTTGGGAAAATCAGAGTTGGGCTCCAGCAGGCCGCATTGGGCGTAAGCACCGGAAGATATAGTTCCGAGCAGGGGATCATTCATACTGCCAAATAACACATAACGCAGGTTGTTTCCGGGAAGAGAATCTTCACGAACCGTGGTTGCTGTAAGGCTGAGTGTATCGGTGGTAAACAGCTGCATTTGCCCAGTATTTCCCTGCCCATCGAGCACGATATTGCCACTCTGTTTTTTACAGGCAAACAGCAGTAATACAACCGGAAATAACCGAACCAGCCTTTTCGTCACGGGGGCAAAGTTCGCGGTTTTACAGAGCTTGAGAAATCACTTTTTCATAAAAGCTCACATATTGTTCGCCAATAGGCTCTTCAGTATGTCGCATAACCGGCTTGGAACTGATGTGTTCAGCCACACAGCGATGGGCTTCATCGCAGGATGTAACCACCGCATCGGCATAGCTAACTGCGCCCTGGTGCAGGCTTTTAATATTGCCATCGGCAAAGCACTGCATGGTATCATCCTGGATCTCGTTTAAGGATGCTTTTCTGGAGAAATCGGCACCCAGGCACTCTTCGGTGTCGTTGTATACACTGTATACAACTTTAGCATCCCTAAATACGGGCTCGTCTTTGTATACGGTTTTCAGGTAAACAGGAATAAGGCTGGTCATCCATCCCTGACAATGGATGATATCGGGTGCCCAGCCCAATTTTTTTACGGTTTCCATTACCCCTTTGCAGAAGAAAATGGTGCGTTCATCATTGTCATCAAAAAACTGGCCTTTTTCATCCTGGAAGATGGCCTTGCGGTGAAAATAATCTTCATTATCAAGAAAATAAACCTGCATTTTGGTCTGGGGAATGCTGGCAACCTTGATAATCAAGGGGTTGTCATTGTCATCTATCGAAATGTTGATTCCGGAAAGACGAACCACCTCGTGCAGGCGGTTTCTTCTTTCATTGATTACGCCGAAGCGGGGAACCAAGATGCGGATTTCATTGTCGCGCTCCTGAAGCGCCTGGGGAAGATTTCTTGCGATGATGGCCTGTGCGCTTTCGGTTTCGAGGAAGGGGGCCATTTCTGAACTGACAAACAGAACGCGTTTTTTGGTGATGCTCATGTATTGGGAACTCTATTGGGGAGATTACGATTTACAAAATTAACACAATTTTTCCTGGAATTCAAAACTTTTCGTGTTCAAAATCTTTTATTTGCATGGATATATTTGGTTTTTGTTGAAGGTTTTCTATTATACCAAAGCGGTTTCCCGCTGGGCTAAATGTCAAAATGACGCTTTTTCATTTGTGCCAACCATGGGCGCACTTCATGCCGGACACCTTGCGTTGGTGGAAAAGGCCAAGGCCCTTGGAAAGCCTGTATTGGTAAGTATTTTTGTTAATCCGGCGCAGTTTAACAATGAAGATGACCTGCTGAAATATCCAAGAACAATTTCGCCAGACCTTCGGCTTTTAAACGATGCTGGCGTAGATGCTGTTTTTTTACCGGTTACATCCGATTTATACCCGACGGACCTTGCTGATATTTATTTGGATTTGGGAGAACTGGATCACGTGTTTGAAGGTCAACACCGTCCAGGTCATTTTAAAGGTGTAGTCAAAGTGCTGCATCGTTTATTCTCGGTGCTAAACCCCGCTGATGTGTTTTTCGGACAAAAAGACCTGCAGCAATGCCTGGTGGTTGAGAAGCTGGTAGCGGCGTGTTTTTCGAATATTAGGCAACATAATATACCTACGCAAAGAGACCAAACAACCGGTCTGGCCCTCAGCAGCCGCAACGCAAGACTGTCAAGCGGCGGGCTAATAAAGGCGGGAAACATACACAAGGCCATGCAAATGGTTGCAAAAGACGACAATGTGGAAGGTGCGCGCACGTTGCTCAAAGAGCAGGGCATTGAAATTGAATACCTGGAAACGGTTGCTTTGCCAGATATGGTGCAAGCGACGGACACTTCATTAAAAAAAGTGGTGGTTTTTGCGGGCTATTTGGAGGGTGTTAGGCTAATAGACAACCTGGTTACAGCGGGTGATATTTGATTTGGAGCCTGACAAAAAACCGCCAGCATTTGTTTTTTATGCCATCCGCCCCGTTTGTTGTATTTTTGCAGCAACGTTCTATGATTTCACGGAGGTTGGTAAGAATAAAAGCGCTGCAAGCTTTGTACGCAGCGCAGCAGGGTGGCGATTCCGCCAAAGCACAGTGCAGACAGGGTTTATTATCCTCGCTTATGGTCACGTATGATGTGTATGTGTTTCTGCTGGAACTTCCCCATTATTTAAATGAATATTTACTGAGTGAGCAGGAAATAGAAGTTAAAAAGTTCTATCCTGATAAAGAGAAAATTCGCCGTCTTGGGCTGCTGAATAACAATGCGCTGGCCAAAAGTATTTACGACAAAACCCTCAAGCACAAACGCCTTTATTTCATGGCAAACTGGTCGGAATATGGGGATTCTTTTCCCACCATTACCGATTGGCTGTTTCAGCAGGAATTTACCACCGATTACTGTGTTTTTGACAACCCTGATTCTGCGCAGCAGCAAACGTTTTTGCAGGAGTTTTATCGTTATCTTTTAGGTGAGTGTGAGCCTTTTTATTTGCTCATGCAGGAAGCTTATGGCGCCTGGGATGATGATGAAAACACCCTGGATCGCGAACTGGAAAAAACCCTTGCTGCAAGCCCTGAAAATATCACCCCAGGCATTCCGTATTCAAACGATGATGATGAGGTGAAAATGGCGATGCTGCTTTTTGATCTGGTGATGGCTAACAGCGAAAAATACGAGGAATATGTGAGCACAGTCACCGAAAACTGGGATCCCGGACGTATAGCTATTATAGATTTGCTGTGTCTGAAGCTTGCATTGGCAGAATTTACATCGTTCCCCCATATTCCACTAAAGGTTACCATCAATGAATACCTGGATGTGGTGAGGGAATACAGTACACCTAACAGTGGTCGTTTTTTAAACGGTGTGTTGGATAAATTGCGTGTTTCTCTTGCAGAAAGTGGTATTATCGTCAAATCAGGCAGGGGTTTGCGGGATAAATAATCGTAGTATATTTGCATAATGCAACACCGCCTTCTGATTTGCTTTTCGCTTTTGACTGTGGGATTTATGGCTGCCTGCGGCGGCGACAAATCAAACGTATCGGCCGATAAAATTGAAAATGAGGCCACTGTAGAAAACCCTAAACCTGATAACAACGGTCCAAAAGGGACGCCGTTGTTTACTGATACGGTTTATAATTTCAACAAGGTAACCTCGGGCATGCAGCTAAAACACCGCTATAAGTTTAAAAATGTAGGCACGGGCGATTTGCTCATTCGCAATTGTCAGGCTGCCTGCGGATGCACCACCCCCGGATGGACCAAAGACGTTATTAAACCCGGCGAAGACGGCTATGTGGATGCAACTTTCAACTCTACAGGACGCGGCGCCAAAGAAGGTCTGGAAAACGAAAAGTCCATTACGGTGGAGTTTGAAAACTCAACCATTGAAACCGTTTTGCTAAAGTTTAAAGCAACTGTGTTTTCTGCCCCTGAAGAGGACGAAGAATACGAACAAAACAATCATTAATTCATATGTTTATTCAATTGCTACAAACCGGCAACGCCGGACAATCCTTTGGGATATTACCCATGTTGTTGATCATGGTGGTGTTTTTCTTTTTCATGATTTGGCCACAGATGCGGAAGCAGAAAAAAGCCAAAGCCTACCTGGCAGAGCTTAAAAAGGGTGACCACGTGGTAACTACCGGTGGTTTTCATGCCAAAATTTCCCAAATCGCCGATACTCATTTTATCCTGGAAATTGAAGAGGGTAAAATAAAGGCTGAAAAAGCAGCGGTGAGCATGGAAATGACCTTGGCTGCCTATCCAAAGCCCAAGGCATAACACCTTGATGCGCGTTGGTATCACCGGCGGAATAGGAAGTGGCAAATCCACGTTTTGCCGTGTGTTTGAATCACTGGGGGTACCTGTTTATTGCGCCGACGCAGAGGCAAAGCGCCTTTATATTGAAAACAACGAACTTAAATCTGCACTGTTTGCGGCTTACGGCCCATCTGTTCTCGAAAATGGTGAAATTAATAACGCTTTTTTGAGGACAATTGCCTTTGGAGATGCGGAAGCTTCGCAAAAACTGAATGCCCTTGTGCATCCATTTGTGTTTGAACATTACGAAAAATGGTGCACTACGCATGAAAATCATGCCTACACGCTTAAAGAAGCGGCCATACTTTTTGAAAGCGGCAGCTACAGACGCATTCACAAAACTGTTGGGGTGGTGGCGCCCGAAGAATTGCGCATTCAGCGTGTTATGAATCGCGACTACTGCTCAAGGCAAGATGTTTTGTTGCGCATGCAAAAACAGATGCCCCAGGACGAACTGTTGTCAAAGTGTCACTACATTGTTCACAACAACGAAACCCTCAGCATCATTGAGCAGGTGAGAAGTTTACATAAAAAACTGATTGCAGATTCAGTAAATACCTGGCCTTTCATGGCATAAAAAAACCCGCTTTGAACAGGTTTTTTGTGGATTTCGCTGGTTTTAGTCAATAAAATATTTTACGTCTTCAAACTTTCCGTTGGTCACATTAAAGCCGGCACCGCCGACGTTGGAAACCATGTTGAAGTTGAAGCTGCCTGAGAATTTTCTGGTTACATTATCCCATTTTGTGATGGTAAAGCTGTAACTGGTGGTATACATCAGGAAGGCCTGAAACAAAGATGTTTCATCAAATTTGGGCAGGTAAAACATACCCCCTTCGGTGGATGTGGTACCGGTGTAGGTTCCAACCTTGCCAGGAGTTAGGGTTATCTGTGCAAGCACCACGGACGTATCTGAAAAATTGGTGGAAATAAAAGTCATGGTGTCACCAGCCATATACGCTTCGCAACCGGGAAAACTATCCAGGCCTGTATAGGTTTCTGTTTTGCCGCTGGTCCAGGGTTTTCCATTAACGCTGCAGCTGGTAATGCCAGCATTGGGCGAAGGCGTGGGGGTTGTGTTTTTGTCATCTTCCTTTTTGCAGGAAGTGGTCATCAGGAGTGCAGTGGCACCCAGAAAAAATAGTTTTGTGATGTTTTTCATATGTTTTTTGTTTGTTTTAATACAGCATTTTTGAGCTTTACCCCCAATTATTTACCGGGGAAATTGGGTTTTCTCTTATTTAGAAAAGCGTCTGTGCCTTCTTTGAAATCTTCCGAGACAAAAGCTTCGCCGAATTCGTAAATCTCGCGCTGCATGCCATTAACATTGGGGCGGAAGAAATCGTTTACACACTTAATTACTTTACCGACCGCCACCGGACTTTTGGTGCTGATTTTAGCTAGAATCTCGCGGCATTTGGGTAATAAATCCTCCAGCGAAACCACATGATTTACCAATCCCAGCTGCATTGCGGTTTGCGCATCAATGCTGTCGCCGGTTAGCAATATTTCCACAGCCTTGCCTTTACCCACCAGTTGAATCATGCGCTGTGTGCCGCCATAGCCGGGAGGAACACCCAAGTTTACTTCAGGCTGCCCAAATTTGGCGTTTTCTGAAGCAATACGCATGTGGCAACACATGGCCAGTTCGCATCCGCCACCGAGCGCAAAGCCGTTTACCGCGGCTATCACCGGTTTTTCGCTGTTTTCGATGGTGTTCATCACATCGTGGCCATCTGCACTCATGCGGGTGGCCTGATCTTCCGTGAAATGGGCAAATTCGCTGATGTCTGCCCCTGCAGCAAACGCCTTTGTTCCGGAGCCGGTCAGGATAATTCCCTTTACCATTTCATCTGACTGGGCTTCCACAACCGCCATACGAATTTCCTGAAGGGTTTTAAGTGTCAGTGCGTTGAGTTTGCTTTCCCTGTTAAGGGTAATGGTAAGAACCCCTGCTTCTATTTGGGTAAGGATGTTCTCGTATGTGGCAATCGTGTCCATTGAAGGTTAAAAAGGTCTGTTTTGTTTTACCCACTGGGTAATATAATAAACGATAGCGGCCATTTCGGTTCCTGGTGGAAACAGCTTGGCAACGCCCAGTTGGTTCAGGTCTTCGGCGTCTTTATCCGGGATAATTCCGCCACCGGTAAGCAATACATCATTCAAACCTGCCTGCTTCATCAGTTCCAGCACTTTTGGAAAAACCGTGTTATGTGCGCCGGAAAGAATGCTAATACCTATGGCATCCACATCTTCCTGCAAAGCTGCCTGCACCACCATTTCGGGGGTTTGTCTCAGTCCCGTATAGATTACTTCCATGCCCGCATCCCTAAGTGCAGAGGCTATCACCTTGGCGCCGCGGTCATGACCGTCCAGGCCTACTTTGGCTACCAGCACCCTGATGGGTCTTTTGGCGGTGTTAGGGTTCATTGACATGGCAAAGTTCGTTAATATATTTCAATCCTGAACACGGGTTGAATCAGAAAGAAATTTTGTTAGTTTTTGGGCGGTGTTCCACAAATTCATCAACACCTTCACCGGGTCTTGTTCTATGAAAACCTCAGGTTCCATAAGGTGTTGAATATAGAACTGCGTGTTGTAAACTTCCTTTGGCAGGTTTTTTACAGAAGTAAATTCAGCGGGAATTCTTTTTTGTGTTGAGCCTAAAATCTCGCCAAAGGTGCTTTTAAACGCTTTTTCTGCCTTGATTTTCTCCCAGGTTTCCGGGTTGCCGGCAATATGCCGGCGTATCTGCATCAGTTGATCTTTATCGGGCATATAAAAACCAGCGTAGAAAGCACACTGTTCAGGTCCTGCTTCAAAATAAAAGCCGTCCGGGCCAAGGGATTTCTTCCCCTCCGGCGAGATAACCGCGCTGCGGTTGAGTTTGTAAGGTGTTTTATCTTTGGAAAACCGGATATCACGGTTTATTCTGAATATGCAATCGCCGGAGCGCACGGTAATTTCTTTTTTCTGATGTCTTGCAAAAGCCCCAAGCAAATCCACAACCAGTATTTCGAAAGGTTTTTTTACATCCTGCTCGTAACGTGTGCGGTTTTCGTCAAACCAGCCTTTGCGATTATTGGCAGACAGTTCAATAAAAAACTCAAAAAAGTCAGGTTTTAAGCTGTTTTCATGCATTGTGGCAGTTTTGAATGGTTCCGTTTTTAAATTCCGGCAACACGTTCAGTGTGTTGGTTTTTAGGCAGGCGTCCAAATCTGATTCTATGTGCAGGCTTTTGAACCGGTTCACATGGCTTGCTTTTTGCAAATATCCGGGTAGGTCGGCTTCTGCCTGTTGATACAAATCCATAGCAGCAAGCGTGGCATCATCGGTTATCGAGAATGTTTCTGCCAGCAAACAAGCAACCGCCCCTGCAAAGACAGTGTCCTCAAGGTTGAATTTGTCTTTCCATCCTGCACAAAACAACAAAACATCGCTGTTATCTGCTCGCAAGGTATCGCTTAGGGTTTTTATGTTAAGAAAAGAGCCTACCCATACGTGTTTGGCTGCGCTGCTCATTTGCAGTGCACGCGTGCCGTTGGTGGTGGTAAGCGCAATTTTTTGTCCACCCACCCTTTCTTTGGTATAGTCCTGTGGGGAATTTCCCAGATCAAAGCCATCTACGGTTTCACCCTGTCTTTCTGCTGCTGCAATCCATCCCATTTGTTGCATGGATGCTGCTTCTTCGGGTTTGGCCACCGGTAAAATTTCTTTTGCGCCATTGGCAAAGGCCACACAAATGGTAGTGGTGGCCCGCAAAATATCAATAACCACTACGTTTTTCTGTTCCAACCCCTCTTCGTATAGGTGAAAAAATGCAGGGCTAAGTATGGTTTCTATGGAGGGCATTATCCGGCGGCGTTTATGCGCGACATGGCGATGTTTTGCGGTTGGGTTGTATACAAAAGTACAGCATCGGCCGCTTTTGTGGTGGCCGCTTTAATGGTTTCCTGTTCTTCGGGGTACCACTTGCCCAGCACAAACTCCGATTGACGACCTTTTGGAAAGTCACTTCCTATTCCAAAGCGGAGGCGGGCATAGTTGTTGGTTCCCAGCGTTTCATTGATGCTTTTCAGTCCATTGTGGCCACCATCGCTTCCATTTAATCGCAGACGCAGCTTACCGGAAGGAAGGGCAAGATCGTCAAGCAAAACCAACAATTGCGATAGGGGGAGTTTTTCGGCTTGCAGCCAGTATGAAACGGCTTTACCGCTGAGGTTCATGTAGGTGTTGGGTTTTAGCAGAATTATGGTTCTGCCCCTTGCAGAAGCTTTGGCAACCCATCCATGCCGTTCCTGCGCCCAGGCCGCATTGTGGCGGGTGGCAAATTCATCAAGCACATCAAAACCGATGTTGTGGCGGGTGTGTTGATATTCCTCTCCCGGATTACCCAAGCCAACCACCAGAAATTTCATGCGGGATTTTAGTGGTTCGGGTCGTTGATGTGGTAGTTTTGGGGAAACACGATATTGTATTTTCCCTGCTGGTCTACCCAATAACCGGGGGCAATTTTTCGGTCGCGGAAAAACGCATAAGCCTCTTCAAGGTTTTCCCAAAACTTAATTAATTGGGGTTTGTGACCGTAGGTCGTCTTCAGGCGTGCCCAGTTTTTATTGTTGAAGTTACAGGGGAATATATCAATCGGAATTTTGGCTTTGGAGCCCTGATAGTTTTGAGAAAGAATAGTTACCCAATAAATTTCATCGATGAGGCTGTCGGTCATAGGCAAACACCCAACGCTGGCGCATCCCCCGTGAATGTAAATCTCGTTTCCGGGATTGCTTTTATCTGCAAAAACTAGATCGCTTTCATTGGGGTAAGCCACTTTCATGCTTAGGCGGTAATTGCTGTGGGGGTTAAATTTCTCAATATAGTAAAGCCCTTCTGGAACCTGAAGATCGCCAAATCTTCTTTTTGGGCCCAGGTCGCCGCTGCTTTGGCATATCGAGTAGGTTTTTATTTTTTTATAATTTCTGCTGCTGCTGTCTGTGGCCCATAACTCAAGCTGGTCCTCCATTTTGAAGGCCCTCCAGTAAATATATTTCGGGGTTTCTGATAGTCCGCTGTCGCGGAACATTTTTCGGATTCTTGCTTCTGTTCTCGCTTTGGCAACCCGAACCCGTTCAAAGTTTAACTGCTGTTCGGCTACCGATTGTGCCTGCAGGCTTGCTGAGGCCAAAATTGCCACAAGGCCTGTTACAAAGGTTAATTTGCGCATGTTGATTGCAAATTTACAGGGATTGCACAGATTTTAGCGCCGGATATATTGCACTGCTTATCCCCAATAATCCGCAAAGACCTAAAATAAAAACAAAATCTGTGGCTTTTAGCACTACCGGATAAACGGCGGAAATAGTGCTTTGCGTGGTAATAATTCCGAATTTTTGTTGCGCCAGCACCAAAATTAAACCCAAAAGCAATCCGGCAAATGTGCCAGCCATAGCCACCAGGAGGCCTTCTCTGAAAAACACCGCCTGTATGCTTTTAAGACGCATGCCTATATGGCTGAGCAGTTTTATATCGTTCTTTTTTTCCAACACCAACATGCTTAGTGAGCCCAGCAGGTTAAAGCTGATGAGCAACAGCACAAATGCCATCAATGAAAAAGAAACCCATTTTTCGGTGTTAAACATTTTATACACCGCCCGGTTTTGTTCATATCGGTTCAAAACTATCATTTCCGAACCTGCAATTTTTTGAATGCCTTTTTTTATTTGACCGGCATCTGCCCCTTGCTTTACTTTAATTTCAATGGCGCTGGCAAAACCATCTCGCTCAAAAAGTTCCTGTGCAAATGCTATCGGTACCGCAATGAGTTTGTTGTCTTGTTCTTCCCCTGCCCTGATTACAGCAGAAACCCCAATGTTGTCTTCATTCATTTCCATTTGAGCAACCCCCACACTTTCTCTCCGAGGTGCCATAATGGTGATGGCGTTATTGCTGTTGTTTACTGCCAGTTTATATACCAATCCTTCGGCCAGCCAGGCGAAGGGTGTTCTGTTTTTGTTTTCAAAAACCGGGGTACCCGCAACCAGCAAAGAGTCTGTTTTAACCACAGATGGCCATGTTTTGTCTACCCCTTTAACCGTTGCCACCACCTGGTTGTCTCCATATTGCAAAATGGCATTTTCCTCCAGTACGAGTGCTGTTTTTTCAACTCCGGTTATTCCGGCAATGGCCTGCATTTTCTTGTTGTCAATGCTAAAAACCTTACCTGATGCGGGTTGGGCTTTCAGGTCGGGGTAATAGTTCTCGTACGTTTTAAAAATAATTCTTTCAAAACCGTTCAGTGCACTCAGTAAAACCAGCAAGGCAAAGGATCCCACGGCATAACCCAACACCGATATTCCTGAAATAATATTTACTGCCGAGGTGTTTTTTCCCGAGAAAAAATAGCGGCGCGCTATAAACCGAGAGAGGTTCACTAAGGTTGTTTAGCTTTTTTTAATAGAATCCAGCAACTGGTCAATTTTAGCCGCGTATTCCTGGCTTTCATCTTCGTAAAAGTGCAGTTCTGGCACTTTTTTAACCTGGTTTTTTACTTTTTTGGCGATTTCCATGCGAATCTCGCGGGCATTGAGCTCAATCGCCTCAAGCACTTTGGCTTTTTGGGATGTATTAAAAAGGCTCAGGTACACTTTTGCCGAAGACAAATCAGGGCTGACGGTGACTCCGGAAATGGTTACAAATTGCCCTGCGACCCAATCTTTATGAAGAAGAAAGATATCGCCCAGGTCTTTCTGGAGTTGCTTTGAAAATTTTTCCTGTCTGAGTCCCATAATGCAAAGTTACGGACTATAATAAATTACAGGCCCCTAATTATTAGAAAACTATTTTCATTGTGTTTTTACAAAATACCCAATCGCCAGTTCGTAGCTTTTCATACCCAAACCACTGATAACGCCCAGGCATTTGCCCAACAAAAGATCCGTGTGGCGCTCCGGCTCGCGGGAGAGCGGATTGCTCATGTGTACGGCAATTACGGGAGTAGAAATCGATGCCACCGCATCAGCAATGGCAATGCTGGTGTGGGTGTAGGCTCCGGCGTTTAAAACGATGCCCAAGCAATTCGTGTCTTTTGCGGCTTTTTGCAGCTCGTTAATAATTTCACCTTCCACGTTGGATTGGTAATATTCAATGTTTGTGGAGGGAAATTGGGATTGAACAGCAGGGAGCCATGTATCAAAGCTTTCGGTACCATAGATATGGGGCTCACGGGTGCCTGTGAGGTTTAGGTTGGGCCCGTTTATAACGAAAATCTTCATGCTGCAAAGCTATAACCCACTTAACCAATAAAAAAGGAATGAAATCAATACTACCTTTGTTTGTTGTATGCAAAACACGCCAACACGCGCTTTGGTTACAGGGGCCTCCGGGTTTGTGGGGGCGCACCTGGTGTATGCGCTGCTGGAAAAAGAATGTGTTGTTTCGGCGCTAATACGCAGTAAAAAAATTTTGTCTGCATTCAATGCGCTATCGGGGTTGTATCCAAATATTGACACATCCCAAATATCCTGGATAGAAGGAGATTTACTAGAGCCTGAAATATGGATGGAGCATCTAAAGGCTGTTGATGTAGTGTTCCATGCGGCGGCTGTGGTGTCTTTCTCGCCGAAAAACAGGCAAACCATGATGGAAACCAATGTGCAGGGTACCGCAAATGTGGTAAATGCCTGCCTGAAGCATGGTCACAAACCTTTGATTTATGTGTCTTCGGTGGCAGCACTGGGGCGTTCAGAAGACACAGTGGTGGTAACCGAAAACACCACCTGGAAAGATACAGACCACAACACACACTATGCTATCAGCAAGCACCAGGCAGAACAAGAGGTTTGGCGAGGAATGGAGGAGGGGTTGCGTGTGGCAATAGTTTGTCCGGGTATTATTATTGGCCCGTGGGCAAATCCAACCGGTTCAGGGCAAATCCCGGCGCTGGTGAAGAAAAAACTTCCTTTTTATCCTGTTGGAGAAAATGGTTTTGTAGGGGTGCGCGATGTGGTTGCTATGATGGTTGCGCTGTATGAATCACAACAGTTTGGTAATCGTTTTCTTTGTGTGGCAGAAAACTCAAGCTATAAAAATGTCCTTACACTTTTTGCTGAGGGTTTTGGCGTCCCAAAGCCGTATATTGCCATTAAAGGATTCTTGCTGCGTTTTTTAATTGTTGCAGCTCGCTTATTTGAGCTGCTGCGGTTGCCTTTTCCATTTCCTTCGCAAGGTTTAAAAAGCACTGCCTTAATAACCCGCTATACAACTGCTAACAAGGTTGTTTCGTTTGGGTACGCTCCTTTAAAGAATACAGTAAAAGAAACTTGTGATGCATACAACATCCTGCGAGCCGATTGTGTCTAATTATTAAAACATTAAGGTTTTTGATTGTTTTACTTTTTGTTATGTTTGTTGTGTTTTTGCTACAATGGGTCGCTATATAATTGTTTTACTGTTGTTGATGTTGATGGGTGTCTATTTCCCATTAAATGCACAGCGTCCCAAGCTTTATCAGCATTTCAACCTGGGCAATTCTATGTTTTTGGGGGATTTGGGCGGACGCCCGACCATTGGCACAAACGGGCCTCAGGATTTGAACCTGCAGACCATGCGTTACAGTATTGGCACCGGTTTGAAACTGGCTTTTAGTCCCGGGGTTGCTTTAAAAACCAACCTCACATATGCCAGGGTTGCGGGCAATGATAAATTCACACTAAACAGAGAACGGGGTATGCGAAATCTAAATTTCTTTTCTCCTATTGTAAACACATCCTTGATGCTGGAGTTATCTCCGGGGGAATCCAAGCGCTTGTATATGTTTGCCGGTGCCGGTTTTTTTTATTACGAACCCAAAACACGCCTGGGCGGAACAAAATATCGCTTGCGTGATTATGGCACAGAAGGTCAATATTTTATTCCCGGCAAAGAACCATACAGGCCTACTGCGGTTATATTCCCATTTGGATTGGGCTATAAAATAAAAGACGGTGGCCGGGGTGGCGCTTCTTTGTCTATTGAATATGTGATGAACAAAAGCACCACAGACTATATCGACGACGTGAGCACAAACTACGTGGACAAAACCACACTCGCCAATAGAAACGGGGCTGTGGCTGTTCAACTTATGGACCGCAGCGTTTCTAATATTCCGGGGTTTGGTGGTGTGGGGGCAATACGGGGCGACCCCCGTGATATGGATAACTTCTCTTTTCTGCAGGTTGTGTACTCCGCCCCCTTGGGCAAAGCCCGCGGTTCCGGTTTTGGTGGAAAAAAATATCGCAGAAGACCCAATACCCGCTGCCCGGATCGTTTTTAAAACGTTGGGTTGTTGTACCTTTGTATTATGAAATGCGGTGTTGTTGTTTTTCCCGGATCTAACTGCGACCATGACCTTATGGTGGTGCTTAAAACCCTTACAGGCGAAGACCCTGTGAAACTCTGGCACCAAAACACTTCGCTTGAAGGTTGCACACATATATTTCTTCCCGGTGGATTTTCTTACGGTGACTATTTAAGAAGTGGCGCTATTGCCAAGCTTTCGCCTGTTATGCAAGGGGTTTCCAACCATGCCGCAAATGGCGGTTTTGTAATGGGAATTTGCAATGGTTTTCAGATTTTGTGTGAAAGCGGTCTTTTACCCGGCGCGTTGCTGAGAAACACCAATATGAAGTTTGTTTGTAAAAACGTGCATCTGACACCCGGAAACACCCAAACCACCGTAACATCAACCCTTTCAAGCAATAGTGTTATCACGGTACCTATAGCCCATGGTGAAGGTTGCTTTTATGCAGATGAAGAAACTTTGGCCGAGATTGAAAAAAACAGGCAGGTTACCTTCCGCTATTGCGACGAGCGAGAAAATGTTTCTCCGGAAAGCAATCCGAATGGTTCTTTGAACAATATTGCCGGAGTTTGCAATGCTGGTTTTAATGTGTTTGGCATGATGCCTCATCCGGAACGCTGCGCTTCGGAAAGCTTGTTTAACACAGACGGAAAAGCCTTGTTTGAGTCAATTCTCTCCCTAGCGACCGCCTAGTTTTTTGTTTATCTCCGATTTTTGTCATTTCGTCGTTTTGCAAACAACTTTTTAGGGGTTAGCGGTGTCTTTACTGTACAATAAGTTATAACCGATTGCGGTTATAATAAAAAAGGAGGACCACATGAACACACAAACCCGCACACCCAAGGAATCGCAAACCTTGTTTACGCCCAAACGCCGTTCAGATAAAGGTCCTGTTCAAAAAGCAGCCGGCACCTAAACGCCGCCTTCTTTCATGCGTTCGGCGTTTTCCGCTACCTGCAATGCATGAATAATTTCTTCCAAATCCCCATTCATAACGGCATTGAGGTTATATACCGTCAGCCCGATGCGGTGATCTGTTAGCCTGCTTTGGGGAAAATTATATGTTCTGATTTTGGCGCTACGGTCGCCGGTGCTAACCAGTGTTTTTCGGCGTTTGGTTACCTCTTCCATTCGCTTGTTGTATTCGGCTTCATAAAGCCGCGTTCTGAGCATGTTCATCGCTTTTTCGCGGTTGCCGAGCTGGGTCCTTTCTGTTTGGCAAATTACCACTGTACCCGTGGGAATATGGGTAAGCATCACCTTGGTTTCCACTTTGTTTACGTTCTGCCCACCCGCTCCGCCACTTCGGGCTGTTTCCATTTTTACATCTGCTTCGCGCAACTCAAAATCAAATTCTTCCGCTTCCGGCATAACCGCCACCGTAGCGGCGCTTGTGTGCACGCGGCCCTGGCTTTCGGTGGCGGGAACGCGCTGAACGCGGTGCACACCACTTTCATATTTTAAAATCCCATATGAGTCTTCGGCGTCTACCTCCAAAACAATTTTGTTATAGCCACCCATGCTGCCTTCTACCAAATCCACCACGTTCACGGCCCAGTTTTTTTGATCGCAGTAGCGCTGATACATACGGGCCAGGTCGCCTGCAAACAAAGAAGCTTCGTCTCCGCCGGTACCAGACCGTATTTCAATTACTGCTTTTTTAGCGTCTTCGGGGTCTTGTGGCAGCAACAGCAAGCGTATCGCTTCCTCCAGGCCGGGTAGTTTGTTTTCTATCTCCTCCACACTTTCCTTGGCAAGGTCACGCAGGTCTTTGTCTTTTTCGTTCTTGAGAATATCGCGGGCCTCCTGAAGTTCCTTAGTGAGTTTTTTATACAGGTGGTTAGCCACTGATACCGGCTGCAGGGATTTGTACTCTTTGTTTAATTGGGTAAACCGCTTTCTGTTTGAAACCACCTCTGGGCTGCTCAGCAGTTGCTCAACCTCTATAAAACGGGCGTTCAGGGCTTCGAGTTTATCCAGCATTAGTGAGTGTGCAAAATTAGTCCCGATGTTATTTCTATCAACAGGTGGCTTCCACGCACCGACAGCAATTTGCCCGGAGTGTTGTTTTTCATTTGTTGTCTGGCCCGGGGCTGTCGCTTGCCCTGTCCTTTGAAAGATTCTGTCATTGACAACCCGTCTTCGTTCATTAATACCAATCTGTCGTTTACCAAATCCACACAAACACCCTCTTTTGCAGGCAATTCTGCCAGTATATTCAGGTTTATATTTAGAATGAGCGTAGTGTTTTGAGGTGTTGTTATCGCCACCAACCTGCCATTATCCAGAATAGGAGCGGCTTTGCGTGTTTTGTTTCCCTTGGCACAAAGCACCATGCTTTCTTGGATAACAACACCGCTGCGGTCGGTTTTTTTGAGCGTGCTGCTGTTGTCGTCAAAAAGCCACACCATACCATCATTGGATCTGCCAAACCCACCGGGTTTTATATTGTTTTGCGACAATAGCGAAATGGCTGCTGTGGTGTTTAGGTTATTGTCTGTTATCAGCAACATACCGCTGTTTTGGAAGAATAGCATCGGTTCTACCGGGTTGTCGGCATCTAGTATTGCTCCTTCACCGTACTGTGCCACAGAGTTACAAATACTGGTTTTTTGCGGGCTTATTTTACAAAATGTGTAAGCCGAATCCACCACATACACATTACCCTTCATGTCTATATCCGCGGCTACCACCCTGCCTGTAACCGGCAATGTGTCAATTGTTGCAGTCTGTGTCATTGCTGCACAAAAAACATAGATTAAGCCTGTCATGTTAAATTCTCCCAGCCCTTCAGCTGCATGTTTTCACCGTCAAAAACAGCATATCTTTTCTCATGCATCCACTCGCCCAAGTTTATGTAGCGGCTGTTTTCGCCGAGGTTAATGTCCAGCGCAAGGTGACGGTGCCCGAAAACAAAGAAATCTATGTGCTGTTTTTTTAGGTGTTCTTTGGCGAAACCGGTCAAAAATTCTTTGTCATCACCCAGGTAGGTTTCAAAACGTCCTTTCTGCTGTATGCGACTTTTTCTACTCAAAAAATTGGCCAGCGATATGCCAATGTTTGGGTGTAAAAAACCAAACAGCGCCTGACAAACACGGCTTCTGAAAATTTTTCTCAGTATTTTGTATCCGTGTTCTCCGGGGCCCAAACCGTCACCATGGTGCAGATAAAACGTTTTTTGGTTTCTTTCAATAATTATTTCATCAGAAACGGTTTTTACCCCACATTCTTTCTCCAGGTATCCGAACATCCACATATCGTGGTTGCCTTTAAAAACCGTGACTGGAATTCCTTTATCTGTAATGTAAGCGATGGTACCAAGCAGGCGAACAAATCCCTTGGGAACCGCTTTTTTGTATTCAAACCAAAAATCAAAAATATCTCCCATCAGGTAAATTTCTGTGGCGTCTTTAGCCGCCATTTCCAGCCAAAGGCATATGCTTTTTTCCCTTTCCAGACTTGATGCCTGATCGGGTACACCCAGGTGAAAATCGCTGCTAAAATATATTTTCACACGCCGCTGAATTGAGACAAAAGCCGTATGTCGTTGTGAAACAGATCACGAATATCCGAAATACCATATTTAAGCATGGTAATTCTATCTATTCCCATACCAAATGCATAACCCTGGTAAACTTCCGGGTCTATATTACACGCTTTTAGTACGTTGGGATGAACCATACCACAACCCAGCACCTCAAGCCAGCCGGTTCCTTTTGTTAATCTTCTTTTTTCTTCTGTGTCGGTACCTGCCCAAATGTCCATTTCAGCGCTGGGCTCTGTAAAAGGAAAATAACTGGACCTAAACCTTACCTGCGTTCCTTCTCCAAAAAACTGCTGAACGAAATAATACAAGGTTTGCTTAAGGTCGGCAAAAGAAACATCTTTGTCTATGTAAAGCCCTTCAATCTGGTGAAAAAAGCAATTGCTTCGGGCACTGATAGCTTCATTTCGGTATACACGACCAGGCATAACCAGGCGAATAGGCGGGGTTCTTTTCTCCATCTCTCTGATCTGCACGCTGCTTGTATGGGTTCTTAACACATGATTACCTATAAAAAACGTATCCTGCATATCGCGCGCCGGGTGGTCTTCCGCAAAATTTAGCGCACCGAAATTATGCCTGTCATCTTCTATCTCCGGACCATCTGCAATATCAAAACCCAGTGAATAAAAAATGTCGCAAAGAGCATTCTCAACGATTTTTAAAGGATGAGAACTTCCAAAATGTGAAGCATTTATGGGTAAGGTAGTATCGAAGGTTTGCGCTGAGCCTGAATCAGCTGAAAATTTTTCTTTAAAAACCCTAAAAACCTCTTCCAGCCTTGATTTTAAAGCATTAAGCGGTTTACCTACAGCCTTTTTTTCTACGCCTGGCAGGTTTTTGAAAGCATCCATCAATACCTGAATTCTTCCTTTTGAAGAAAGGTAAGTCAAACGAAACTGCTCCAGTGCGGCGGCATCCGCAAAATCCGGCGATACTGTTTCCTTTTCTATTTTTTCTATTTCTTCAAGCATTGTGATTACAAAAGTAAAAATAACCTTGGTTTTTTGTTACATCAACTTTTCCCTGTTGTCCCCAACCCAAATAATTAATATAATATAATCATTTTAAAAAAATAATATTATATATTAAATACAGCTGTGTGGAAATGTGGAATATATAATTTTATTTAGTTAATATATTTTGCTGTTTCGTCTTAAAAATCAATAACAGTAAACTTTTCAGTGGTTTTTTTATTTTTTAATTTACTTTATTTGCGTAGGGTATTATTAAATAATTGTTTGGGTTTTTCGGTTAAATACCACCTCTTTTTTACACTGTTTTGCATATTGACATAGTATGTGTTTTAATTTTCACGTGGAACAGAATCTTTGTTCACGCCTTATAATAGACGTTTCAAGGTTTTTCCGAAGCTTTTATATCTAAATCAACACCCATATTTTCTTTAATTTTCAAAACAGGTAATTTTTTATAGTATTCCCCGTAACTGGGTTGCACGTCATTTATAACAGGACCATCCAATATTTTATTTCTATTGGCATCTTTATAATAGAATACATCATGATCGCCTGATAAAACCCAAAGGCGAATTTTTTCATTAGGAAGGATGTAACCGGTATGTTTTTCTCCTGTATTCTTGTTTGTTATATGGATATATATTTCAATTGTTTCTTTATTGGTAATATTTAATGATGTATAGACAGGGATGTTTGTTTTAAAAGTGTCTTTTATTTCCTTTCCATCCGTTGTCATAAAATGAAAAGGTATTCGTATACTTCCTGTTTGGTTATTGCCAAACACTATCTGAATAATATTATTTTGTTCGGTTTTGATCTCTGCTTTTAAAAAATTTTTATCTTTTGATAAATAATCTATGGTCTTTTCTGTCGGTGTTAAGATTGATTTGTTTCCAATCAAATGTATTTCCTGGAATGAATCTTTTAGAAAAGCGGGTTTCTTCCAGTGGTAAGACAATATATCTTTTTTGTTTTCAGGTTTTTTTGAAACGATATAATTATTGGTATCCAGTGATAAAATAAAATAAAAGACAGAAGCACTATCTCCAATAAAAGTGTCTTTATAATTGATTATTTCTCTGCCATAAGGTGGAGGTAGATTACTTCCATAATAACCGAAACGTTCTTTTGAGTATTTTATTAAACCTATTTTTTGTGGTCCGGTATTATATAATAACACAATAGCACTGTCTTGTGTGCTTGTGTACGAAACCCCTGCAGCCTCACCCTTGTTCCACTGATTATCGCCATTCAAATCATTAAAAGCAACAACCCATAAAGAATCTTGCGGTAACCCGGGGATATAAAAACGCATTGATTTATTAAGCAAACCTATATACGGGTTAGGTCCGACGGTTTTTATTTTAACTTTTTGTGTTTTTGGCTCTTCAACAAACAAACATTTTCCTTCAACATTAAAAGTATCTAACGTTTTTCCTGTGCTAAAAAGAAAGGGCTTGTAAGTGCCCTGGTTGCCCTCATTCAAATCTTTAACACACTCGTTAAGTTGAACACTGTAGGTAGTGTTTTCTGAAAGGCTATTCTCAGTAAATTCAATTTTTATATAATTGTTTCCTGTTTTGTATGCAGGTTTTGTTTTGAGAGCGGGAGAAACAATTATCTGTTCTTTGGCATTGCTTACTGTTATGTTTTCATCAAACTTAAACACCACTGTTTTTGGTTTTAAGCCGATGCTTCTTTCTGTAGGGGTGGTTAAGACGATCTTTGGTGGGGTAATATCTTTACTTCCGCCTGTAGGCGTCACCGGATTGGCACATTGCCAAAGCAGCGCAGCGCAGGAACAAGCAATTATATATCCGTTTCTAATCATCTTCCAAAATAAACAAGCAACACAGAAATATCAGCAGGGTTTACACCACTTATGCGTGATGCCTGACCAAGGGTAGCCGGTTTTATCTTGTGCAGTTTTTCTCGTGATTCTTTACTAAGCGTGGTAAGTTTATGGTAATCAAAAGCGTCGGGTATTTTAACATCTTCCAACCTCTGCAACTTGTCTGCCATCTCTTGTTCTTTCTTGAGGTAGCTTTCATATTTAATATATGTTTCTGCTGCTTGTGCTGCTTCGTTAGAATGTTGTTCCAGTAAATCTTTTACATTTTCGATGTGCTTTATGTCTTCCAGCAAAACTTCGGGACGTAACATAAAACGTTTGTATCGCTGCTTTTCTGCAATAGGCGTAGTGCCTTTTTTTTGCAATATATTATTAGCAATATCAGTTTCAATGTTATTGCTTTCAAAATAGCCGAGTATTGCCGCAGACGATTGCTTTTTTTCTTCCAAAACGGTCATTCTTTCCCGGGATGCCAAACCCAACTCAAACCCTTTAGGAGTAAGGCGTTCGTCGGCATTGTCTTGTCTTAGTGTAATCCGGTATTCAGCCCTTGAAGTAAACATTCTATAAGGCTCATCTGTGCCTTTGTTTACCAGGTCATCTATCAATACACCTATGTAGGCTTCGTTTCTTCCTAAAACAAAAGCATCCTGTTCTGTTACTTTTCTGTGAGCGTTTATGCCCGCCATCAAACCCTGACAAGCAGCTTCTTCGTAACCGGTAGTACCATTTATTTGCCCTGCAAAAAACAAGTTTTTTATTTGTTTGGTTTCAAGGCTAAGTTTTAATTGTGTAGGAGGGAAATAATCATATTCTATTGCGTATCCGGGTCTAAACACTTTAGCGTTTTCAAAACCAGGAATTTGTCTCAATGCTTTTAGTTGAACATGATCCGGCAGGCTGGTGGAGAATCCATTCACATACACTTCTATCGTGGTCCATCCTTCAGGCTCTACAAAAACCTGGTGACGATCTCTTTCCGCAAACCTATTAATCTTATCTTCTATACTGGGGCAATAACGTGGTCCCAACCCTTGAATGCTGCCATTGTACAGAGGGCTTTCATCGAAACCCTCGCGCAATATATCATGCACCGTATTATTGGTATAGGTTATATAACAGCTTCGTTGTTCTTTCAAGGAAGATGTTTCACGTGAAAAAGAAAATTTTGCAGGAGCGTCATCCCCTTTTTGTTCTTCCATGGCGGTGTAGTTTAGGCTGCGTCCATCAACACGGGGTGGCGTACCTGTTTTCATTCTGCCGGACACAAAACCCAAAGACTCCAATTGTCCGGTAATACCCAGAGACGCGCTTTCCCCCAATCTGCCACCGCCAAAATTCTTTTTCCCTATATGAATTAAACCATTAAGAAAAGTGCCACTGGTAAGAACAACTGTTTTGCCACTAATTTGCGCACCCATACCTGTTATTACACCGGTCGCAGTTCCGTTTTCTATTATCAGTTCTTTAACGGTATCTTGAAAAAAATCCATGTTTGGGGTGTTTTCAAGGGCAAGGCGCCATTCTTCAGCAAACCGCCAGCGATCACTTTGGGCCCTAGGGCTCCACATTGCTACACCTTTACTGCGGTTTAGCATGCGAAACTGAATCATAGTTTTATCGGTTATAATGCCCGACAAACCACCCAGTGCATCAATTTCTCTGATAATTTGTCCTTTTGCCACACCACCCATAGCGGGGTTGCAGCTCATGCGTGCAATGGTTTCCATGTTCATGGTCACCAACATTACTTTACTGCCCATTTTAGCTGCAGCATGCGCGGCTTCACATCCGGCGTGTCCGCCACCTACCACAATGATATCGTATTCCCCTAAAAACAAAATTGTTTCACGTGAAACCAAAAATCACGCGTCCTTTTCAAGGTACAAATTTATGCAATATGTTTCGGCTTCGCGCATGGCTTGTTTGTCTTTTGCGGTTTTATCCATGTAACCCAGCAAATGCAAAGCCCCGTGAAATAAAACACGCAGAAATTCTTCTTTGTAAGTAACACCAAACGAGATGGCATTTTCCTCTACACGTTCCAAAGAAATATAAAATTCACCTACAATTCCCTTGTTTTCGCTTAGGTCGAAGGTTATTATATCTGTGTAGGTGTCGTGGTTTAAAAATTGCCGGTTTATTTTTAACAATGAAGCATCATCCATAAAAACAAACTGCAACGACTCAAAAAACATCCTTTTTTCTGTAGAAACGGTTTTAATTACAGAAACAAAATGATGTTTTGTTATTGCCGGGCGGTTTTTTCGTTTGCCAGAAAAATACACTTTTGGACTTCCCATCACCTAAGCAGCATTAAAGATCCCTGAAACAACTCCCTTTTTTCTGGTCGGTAAATCTCTATTTTGTATATATAAAAACCCTGAATCACCGGCTGGCCACTTGTCTCACCATTCCAACCATCCAGCGCCTCGCCTTGCCAGAGTTTACCGCCCCATCGATCATAAATACTCATTGTGGCCTGCCCGCGCTCAATATTTGGATTCACAATACGAAACACCTTGTTGTTGCCTTCAGGAGAAAACGCATTGGGTATGAGTGTGGTGTCATAAACCCTTAAACATACTTCATTGGAATATGCGGTATCTATGCGGTTTTTGCTTCCGTCTGTTTTGTATGCAACCACGCGGTAGCAGAGCGCTTTTGTTGTGTCAACAATAAAGTAAGGAGGGGAAGGCCCACCCACCAGGTTCCACGTGAAACCCTGTTTGTTTCTCTCCTCTATTTGCTGGTTATTTGGGCTATATGGTTGATAATCAAACCATTGTGCAAAAACACCGGTTCTGGTAAGCAATAGAGAAATATGGTTTTCTGATGTGTCATACCCTACACCACAAGGGTTTTGGGCTAAAATCCGGAAAACATAACGCTTTTTTGCTGTTTCCTGGTTTTTAACCAATACTCGCCCGGATCCACTGGGCAGGTTGCTGTTGATGGTAGTCCAGGTAGAAGAAAAAAATTCACGGTACTGTAAAAGGGCCTTAAACCCTGTGGGTGTAGGGGGGGCCCAGGTGTATGAAACCTCAATATTTCCGGGCGAAACAACAGACGCATGGCCAATTTGATTTTTGAGGGGTTTGCTGTAATCTGCAGCAAAAAACAGCGCCACATTAGATGTTGATGTTGTGCCCACCCCGGCTGTTTTATTTGCCCGGATGAAATATGTGTAAGTGTAATTAAGTTCCGGCAATGGATGATAAAACTGAAGGGTGTCGCCGGCTACAGAACCCGCTTTGCGAAACAAATTGTCCTTGCTCGAAGCGTACCAGATATCATAATGGTCAACCGGCCAGCCAACATAAGCGGTCCAGCGCAGCAAAACCTTACGGCTACAGCGATATTGCGTGTTTTCAGCCGGGTTTATAGTGGCGCATACCGGACTATGGGGCGGGCAAATAACACCGCCATTTTTACAAGAGTCAAATACAGCAATACTAATTTTATGACCCGGGTTTCTTGAATCAAAAGTTGAAGTTAAAAAGCGATAACTTAAACCAGATGTATCTTTCACAAGAACATTGTTGCCTGTGCCCGGATCTACCTTAAAAACAGAATATCCCATTACATCGGCTTCGGGGGCTTTTTTCCAGCCCGCAACTACCCTTTGCGAAGCCAGATCAACACTAACACTATCCAACAACAGCAGGGCAGGAGGCTGGTCATCCACAAAAACCGTATCCGAATTCAGCGTATCTGTTCCGTTGCACGCAAACCTTGCAGACACAAAAAGTTCCCAGCGTTTTTTATTGGGCAAAGCAGCACTCAAAGAAGTACTACCTACAACCCCACCCTGAAATAACAACTGAAACGGGCTTACAACATTGTCCCTACCATACAGGCGATACGAAAAAAAACTGCCACAAGCATCTGTACTAGGCGACATATATAAAGTTACAACACCCGTTGTTGGGTCAAGGCAAGCCCTGATAGCCTTAGGAGGCTTTACCATGCCCGAAACCACGGAATAAAGCAGGCCCAAAAACAAGGATACGGTTATATTTTTACAAATGACGCGCAATACTATGAGAGCTTTCCTGCCAGTGCAAGTGTAAACGAATCCGGATGCAAATAATTGTCTGCAAATTCCGATATTTCGTCTGAAGTAATAGACCAGATTCTATCCATATACGTTGCATAGTAGGATTCAGGAAGATTATTTTGCATCAAAAACTGCCATTTTGCAGGCAAGGAAAATGGGCCGTCAAACCCTGCTCTTAATTGTCCTGATGCGCAGCGGCGGGCTTTTTCCAGCTCTTCACCCACGGGCGGGTTGCCGGCCAGACCAAGCATAATTTTGCGGGTGGCTTCCGCTGCTTTTTCGGCGTTTTGGCTGTTCATTTCCCCGCTTATATACCAGGTGAAACCATGCGCAGAGGGGGTTAAACCACTTCCAATTCCATATGTTAGACCGCGTGTTTCACGTAAATCCTGCATAAGCCGGCTGCCAAAAAAACCACCCAAAAACATATTGACAAATGAAGCAGTCTGCATTTCGTGAATGGTCAATCGTGGCAAGGCTTTTCCCATATACAAACTCACTTGCTGCGCATGGTCCATGTTGTGCCGTATGTTGCTGTTAAATTCAGGGTTTTGTGGCAGTGCCAAAGCGGGTGGTGTTTCCAATGCAGAAGCAGTCCCAACAAGGCGTTCCACAGCTTTCCGCTCATCATCGCCAAAATCACCGGAAGCGAATAGTTTAGCGCCGGAAAAAGGCAGATGTTTTTCAAACCAGTTCTTTAGGTCTGTGGCTTTTAGGTTTTCTATATCCTTCGGGTTGGCAAATCGCGTATCCGCCGAATCTTTGCCATAAAGAGTCTCAAAACACAAGCGGCTGCTCCAATACCTTGGTGTTTGCATGCGCCTCAGCAGCGAAGCAACCTCAACCTGTTTAAAGACCATAAGTTCTTCCTCCGGAAAAACAGGCTCTGCGCCTTGTTCCATAAGCCATTTGAGCGATTGCTCCAGGTGTTGTTTTTGTATTTGTAGCACCAGGGTTGATGAGAGCAAACCCACATCCAGATTGGCGGCAGCTCCCCAATATTCAAAACCTTCCTGTATTTCTTCCGCAGAAAGGTTTTTATTGCCGCTCAGGCGCAAGGTTTGCGTAGCCCTTGCCAGCATGGGTACAGACTGATGGGCGGTGCCATACGGCCAGTAAAACAGCAGTTTTATCACACCTAAATCCCTTTTTGGGCTTGTAAAAAGCGATTGGCCGCCTGACAGTGTAAATTCTTTGGGCGCAACAAACGACAATTCTTTTATGGTTTTTGCCTCCGGGGCTGTTGATCTGAAGTTCATGATGATTGTTTGGAGTGGTAATACAACACAGCAGCCGCACCTGGGTTTATGTTGCCGGCCACTATTTTAAGCATTTCATGCAGTGAAACATACCTGTAAATAGCATCTTCGTCATGAACAGCATTAATATCGCCCAGGTTTTCGAAGTAACAGAGTTTTTGTGCCCGGTTAATCAGAGAGGCTTTTTCAAATAAAAGTGCCGAGGTCGCCTTGTTTTTTACCCGTTCCATGTGTCTTTCTGTAAAAAACTTTCCGGCAACAGCTGCATTAAAGGTTTCAAGCAGACATTTTTCTCCATGTGCGTGGGTTTCACCTTCGTTAAGCACACCATACAACACAAGCAAACCCTCGCCATTGCTGCGCAAATAAAACGCGGCTGCATCATTAAAAACAGGGTTTTCTTTTACCCATTTTGTATACAGGGGGCTAATTTCAGAGCCACCAAACAAATCGGCAAAAAGCTCCAGAGCCGCACTTTCGGGATTTTGAAAAAACGGACCGCGCCAAACCATAAAAACCGCCGGATTGGGGCTCAGATCTTCGGTTTCCATGAACCTGCGGGTTTCCGGAAGCGGGTCTGTTGCGTATAAATTGCTGTTAACATCGCCGGTTGGCGCAATATCAGCATACCACTTTTCGCAAAGTGAACGTGTTTCTTCCTCCGATATTTGACCGGCGACACACAAAACAGCATTGGCCGGATGGTAATGTTTTTTGTAAAACGCTGAAACATCTTCCAGCACAGCGTTTTCAATATGGGAGACATCTTCGCCAATCGTGGGCCAGCGATAAGGGTTTTTCTGGTATAACAGACCACGCAAATGATGCCATAGCATACCAAACGGCGCGTTGTGGCAACGTTGTTTAAACTCTTCAACCACCACACCGCGCTGCACTTCGAGGGTTTGCGGGTTGATGTTTAGCTGAAACATACGGTCACTTTCCAGCCAAAACGCGGTTTCTGCGTTTTCTGCGGGTACTGTGATGTAATAATTGGTGTATTCGTTATTGGTAAAAGCGTTATTGCTGCCCCCGGCATTTTCTACAGCCTTGTCGTAGGAGGCCACATTTTTACTGCCACCAAACATAAGGTGCTCAAACAAATGCGCAAAACCGGTTTTATCGGAAGATTCGTCCCGGGCACCCACATTGAAAAGGGTGTTTAATACCACCACAGAACTGTCAGGGTCGTAATGGTGAATTACCCGCAGCCCGTTGGGTAAAACAAAACGCGAAAAAGAAATCACACCACAAAGGTAGCAAAGAGAGGCGTTCTATGCGATGATAAGGCTTGTTATTGCCCGGTAGATTTAAGTGCCTCGCGCCAGGCGTCGGGTTTTTGTGTGCCAATCAGCAATGTTTTGTGTGATCCCCAAAATAATTTTTTGGCTTCCTTGAAGGTAATAAGAACCCCTTGCTTGCCCGATACATTGTATGCCAGACCGGTTTTTCCCCGACGCAGACCCCACCCACCATATTCTAGGATAGGTTTGTATGTAATTACGTCAACAGAATCTATTTCCTTAAAAGAAAAAACCTTTGTTTTGTAAACAAACGGAAAAAACCGCACCGAAATATCCTTGGTGGTAAGAGAGGACTCAAGGGTGATGAAAGACATAAACAAACCAACCAGGAAGGCCACACCTAACCCCACGAGAGAGGCGGGCTCTTCGCCGGTTTCAACATAGCGCCATACCACCACGGCAGAAACAATTGCGGGCAGAAAAAGCAGGAGCAACAGCCATTTTGGAAAGCGTTGTTTTTCGTGAATCAGTATGGGGTTGTTTGTCATGCCGCAAAGGTACACCAAATAAAAAACCCCGGAACAAGCCGGGGTTTTTCAATCAACAAAACAACCGTCAAAAAGGAAGCTCTTCGTTCAGCACTTCTTTTTTGTTTTTTTGATTCACCAGAAACACACGCTGAACATCAACAACGGTCTGCTTTTTCTCAGCACCCTTTTTGTCGAGCCAGTTGCGCTCGGTAATTTTTCCCTCTACAAACAGGCGCTGGCCTTTGCCTACATGGTTTTCAACAATACTTGCCTTAGGCCCCCAAAACACCAGCTTGTGCCAGGTTAGGGATTTAGTGTTTTGTCCTTCGTCGCTTTGTTTGCGCTCTCCGGTGGTGAGGCTGAGGGTGGCGACTTTGCGTCCGTTTTTCAGGATGCGTACAGATGGAGTGGAGCCAACATTGCCCCACAGGGTCACGGAATTAACTAAAGATGTCATAACGTATATAAAATTTAAATTAGGTTTCAACTTTTCTCTCGGTTGGTGATGCAAAGGTGGCATCGCCCCAAAACAGCAGTCGGTTTTTTAATGTTTATTGGCGTTTGTAAGTGTTTGTGGTCGGATAAAACAACAAAACCGTGTATTTTTGTCTATGAATGAATTACCAAACCTGCCTGGAGTGCGGCGACAAAATACTGGGTCGTTCCGATAAGAAATTCTGCGGTGATGCCTGCAGAAACGCGCACAACAATAAACTGAACGCGGACGCTAACAGCCTGGTTAGAAACATCAACAATGCGCTGCGTAAAAACCGGCGCATCCTTGAAACCCTGCTTGCGGGTCATAGCGAAGGAAAAGCCAGGATTCCACTAAAAAAACTTTCCGCCAAAGGGTTTAATTTTGATTATATAACCGGCACCTATAGCACAAAAACAGGTTCACAGTACCGCTTTTGTTATGAATACGGATACCTGAAACTGGAAGACGAAATGTATATGGTGGTGAAGCGAGACGCCTGAGTATAAATCAGACAATGCGGGTTCGGTTGCGCAACATGGTTATAGTATGAATTGGGTTTCGGGTCATTAGCCAAAAAGCGGCCGCCACCAACCCAAATCGAAGGCGAAACAGGCGAAACCACTGAAACAACAAAGCCGCTTTTGTGCCGGTGGATGCACGATTGTCTTTGTTGAGAAGGTGTTTTTCTGCCAACCCCAACCAGTCTTTCAAAAACGCATAATTTGTGGCTGTAAGGCGTGCGTTACTTCTCAGAAAATCCAGCACTACTGCGGTTTTGTCTTCTTGCGTAAATGGAAAATATATACTCAGAATACGTGCCCATTTTTGCTGTGTGTTGTATCGCGCCTCTTTTTCTTTTTGCCCATGAGCCCCCGGCATAAAGTAACTAACCACGGGCGTTTGAATTAAGGCCAAAACCTTCCCACGACCTCTACAACGCAAAAACAGTTCATAATCTTCTGTGTATTCATAATCCGAATCAAAGAGCAGGTTTTCGGCAATAAAAAAATTGCGTGCCATAATACCGCTCTGAATAAACGGGTTTCGGAAAGCCATAGAAGTTTGCAGATAATCAGGGTTACCCGATATTTTAACCATCCTTCCACCCGGAACCCAACCACCCAAATCCAAACGCCTGAGCTCTGCCCAGCCTCCAAGAACATCTGTTTTAGGGTGTTGTTGAAAATAACGGTACTGTGCCTGCAGCCTGCCGGGAAGCATGATATCATCAGCATCCAACCAGGCAACAAAAGGCGCTGTTGTTTTGTGCAGCAGGTAGTTTCGTGCAAACACAATTCCCTTGTTTACATCTCCGTGAAAAACCCGAAGCCGCTCATCGGCAATACCATCCAGCAAGTCGCTTGTTTTATCGGACGAGCCATCATTATAAACACAGACCTCAAAACCGTCAAAATCCTGGTTCAGGGCACTCCAAACCGCTGCCAAAATGGTTTTCTCGGCATTGTAAGCAGGAATGAGTACACTGATTTTTGGGTTCATGTTACTGTTGAATAAAGGAAACGATTTTATCGAGGTATTGGCTTCTTGCGGCGGGCTCAAACGGGCTGTTATCAATACAGATTTGTGGCAACCCCGCATTAATCAACCCAACAATCTCTTCCGGGCTATCAGAAATAGTCCCACCCGACAAACGAACCAACTCTTCAAGGCCCCCGCCGGCACTTGCGATTACCGGTGTTCCGAGTAAAACACTTTCATGGGCAACGCGGTTCCAGCCTTCATTTGTTTTATTAAGAATAACCGTTGCAACAGATCCTGCCACTTGTTTCAAATATTCTCCATGGTCTTGAAAAGTACTTACCGGCAAATCAGGAGAAAAAACAGGTTCTGCAGAGCTAAAGTAACACACAAAACCATGCTCTTTAAGTAATTCTAATAAAATAAGATATTTTTTTAAAAATACCTTATCTGAATACATGCCAAAATGAATCAGTTTTGGGTTTTTTCTAGCAGAATGTGCAATAACCTGAAGGGTTTTTGCATCAAAAAAGTTAGGAAACAGTATAGGTGCAACGCCAAATCGGTCTTTCAAAAAGTCTTGCCAGTATCTTGCCACCACCACAACACAAGCTTTTTGCGGGTTTTTAGCCGTGTATTTCATGAACGCATTCAGCAATCGGTAATAAAGACGGGGTTTTCCGTCTTTGGGGTCATAGTTGTGCAGCACAAGAACGATTTTTCCTTTCCCGAAAACCTGTTTCAGTCGAATTGGCCATGCCAGACGGGCAACAGTAACCACAATCGCTTGACGGTCTGCCGCAAAAAACGCTTTTAACGCCAGTAAGAACCAACGAAACGGGCCTTTAAAATTGCTGCGAAACCGAATTTCTTTGAATTTATCAACGGATCCGCAGAGCGTTTCGTTCAGTGATGCGGCAAGAAACTTTTCATGCGCATATCCTCCTGTTTCGCGGGCACCGTGCGATATATATTGAATTATGGTAGGAGCGCCCGCCGTTTTCACATGTTGTTTTTTGATAGAAAATCGCGGTAGGCAAGGGCAATTCCTTCGCTTAGCGAAACCGCCGGTTTCCAGCCCAGCGAAAACAGCCTGCCACTGTCCATCAGCTTGCGGGGCGTGCCATTGGGTTTGCTGGTGTCGAAAACAATAGTACCTTGAAATCCCACAATTTCTTTGATAAGCAAGGCAAGATCGCCTATACTGATGTCTTCACCGAAGCCCACATTTACAAAGGGTTTTTCGTTGTAGTTTTCCATCAGAAACAACAAGGCGTTTGCCAGATCATCAGCATATAAAAATTCCCTTAGCGGGCTTCCGTCGCCCCAAACAACAACAGACGATAAGCCGTGCTCTTTTGCCTCGTGAAACTTGCGAATCAGCGCAGGCAAAACATGGGAGTTTTCGGGATGATAATTGTCGTTTGGCCCATACATGTTGGTGGGCATGGCGCTGATAAAATTGCAGCCGTATTGATCACGGTAAGCCTCACAGAGTTTAATGCCCGCAATTTTGGCGATGGCATAGGGTTCGTTGGTTTCTTCCAGCAGTCCGCTAAGCAGGTATTCTTCTTTGAGGGGCTGTGGCGCCATTTTGGGATATATGCAACTGCTGCCCAAAAACAGCAATTTCTTCACACCGCTTTTACAAGCACTGTGAATGATGTTGGTTTCAATGAGTAGGTTTTCATACAAGAAATCAGCTCGATAGGTGTTGTTGGCCATGATTCCCCCTACCTTGGCGGCGGCCAAAAAAACATATTCCGGTTTTTCTCGTTCAAAAAAACCGGCGACCGCTTGTTGGTTCAGCAAATCCAGCTCATTGCGTGTTTGGGTGATGATATTGGTAAAACCAGTGCGCTGCAAAGCCCGAACAATAGCACTTCCCACCATGCCGCGGTGCCCGGCTACATAAATCTTTGAAGTTAGCTCCACGACGCGAAGTTAAGGATAGAAAAAGGGAATGTTGGCGATTATCGTTGTAATTTCGACCACCCAAAAAAACACAACCATGAACTGCTCCGTAGAACTCCGCTCCGACACGTTTACCCAACCCACCGAAGCCATGCTAAAAGCCATGTTTAATGCCAAGGTTGGCGATGATGTATTTGGGGAAGACCCAACTGTGAATGAACTTGAAGCATTCTCCGCTGACATGTTCGGCATGGAGGCTGCGATATTTTGTCCCAGCGGCACCATGACCAACCAAATTGCCATCAATTTACACACCCGCCCGGGCGAAGAGGCGATTTGTGAGCAGGGATCCCATGTTTATTTTTATGAAGCCGGTGGTATTGCCCGGCTTTCGGGCTGTCAGGCACGCACAGTGGCAGGAACCCGTGGGCAAATCTATCCTGAGCAAATCTTGCCGCTGATAAACCCGGAAGACGTTCACCGCCCGCGCACCCGACTGGTTTGCCTTGAAAATACATGTAACCGAGGCGGAGGCGCAACCTATTCCATGGAAAATATGCGCAACATCCGAACACTTTGCGACAAGCAAAACCTGAAACTTCATCTTGACGGTGCCCGCATTTTCAACGCCATCGTAGCCAACAAAGAAAACCCACGCGATTATGGCAAGATATTTCATAGTGTATCGGTTTGTTTGAGCAAAGGACTGGGTGCCCCGGTAGGCAGTTTGTTGCTGGGAGATAAAGCCTTTATCCACGAAGCACGCAGGGCCAGAAAATCCTTTGGTGGGGGTATGCGGCAGGCAGGGTTTTTGGCCGCAGCCGGTTTGTATGCTTTACAAAACCATGTGGATAGACTAGAGGAAGACCACCAGAAAGCCCATCGATTGGCAGAAGCGTTGGGCAGTGCTTCCTGGGTAAAATCGGTGATGCCGGTAGAAACCAATATTGTCATCTTTGAAGTGGCAGGCGATAAATCATCTTCCTATTGGGTAGAACAATTAGAAACGAACGGCATAAAAACAGTGGCCACATCGCCCACCCACATTAGGATGGTTACCCATCTTGGGGTTTCGGAGGAAGGCCTAGAAACCACAATAGATATTCTTAGCAGGATTAGCAAAGGTTCACTTACCCCCTAATTATCAACAACCCCACAAACCTAAGCCGGGTGCACTAACTTTGTGCAATTTTGGACTATGCCCAAAGACCCATCAATCAAACACGTTCTCATCATCGGCTCCGGACCCATCATCATTGGGCAAGCCTGTGAATTTGACTATTCCGGCTCACAAGCCGCCAGAAGCTTACGGGAAGAAGGCATCGAGGTGTCGCTCATCAACAGCAACCCGGCTACCATCATGACCGACAAAATGAATGCCGATCATGTGTTTCTGTGGCCACTTACACCTGAAAGCATCGAAAAAGTCCTGCAGGAGCAAAAAATTGACTGCGTGTTGCCCACCATGGGCGGACAAACCGCCCTCAACCTCGCCAAAGAGTGCGATGAGCTGGGTATTTGGGAGAAATACAACTGCAGAATCATCGGGGTAAACATCGAGGCTATTGATAAAATGGAAGACCGAGATAAGTTCAAAGACCTCATGATTGAACTGGGCGTGGGTGTGGCCGAAAGCCAGATTGCAAATAGCTTTCTTGAAGGCAAGGAAATCGCCCAGCGCATCGGTTTTCCTTTGGTAATTCGCCCCAGCTACACCCTTGGCGGTACCGGTGGCAGCATTGTTTTCAAAAAAGAAGAATTCGATGCCGCTTTACAGCGTGGCCTTGAGGCCAGTCCGATGCACGAAGTGTTGGTAGAGCAAGCTGTAATGGGTTGGAAAGAATACGAGCTGGAACTGCTGCGCGACGGCAAAGACGATATCGCGGTGATCTGTACCATCGAAAACTTCGACCCCATGGGCATTCACACCGGCGACAGCATCACTGTAGCGCCCGCCATGACCCTAAGTGATGTGTGTTTTCAGCGCATGCGCGACATGGCCTTCAAAATGATGCGCAGTATGGGCGTGTTTGCCGGCGGTTGCAACGTGCAGTTTTCGGTGAATCCGGAAGACGAAGAGATTATCGCTATTGAAATCAACCCGCGTGTGAGCCGCAGCTCGGCACTCGCCAGCAAAGCCACCGGGTATCCCATTGCTAAAATCGCCGCCAAACTGGCCATCGGTTATTACCTTGACGAACTCACCAATCCGGTAACCAAAACCACCAGTGCGTTTTTTGAGCCGGCTATTGATTACGTAATCGTGAAAATTCCCCGCTGGAATTTTGATAAATTCCACGGAGCAGATCGCCGTCTGGGTTTCCAGATGAAAAGCGTGGGCGAGGTAATGGCCATAGGCAGAAGCTTTCAGGAGGCCCTGCAGAAAGCATGTCAGAGCCTGGAAATAGGCAGGCACGGCTTGGGCGCCGATCGTCCGGCTGAAAGAAACCTGGAGGTTTTGGCCGAAGGCCTGGAAAGAGCCAGCTGGAACCGCGTGTTTCAGGTGTATGACGCTCTTAGCCTCGGACTTCCCATCAGCACCGTGCAGAAAATGACCAAAATTGACAGATGGTTTTTGGAGCAGGTGGCCGAACTCGTAAAAACCAGCAACGAAATTAAGCGCTACCAAATCAACAACCTGCCTGAAGAGCTGCTCAGAACCAGCAAGGAAAAAGGTTTCAGCGACGAACAGATAGCCTGGTTGATGGGCAACTGCAAAGCCGAAGATGTGTATGAAAAACGCAAGGCACTGGGAATCCGCCGTGTGTTTAAGATGGTGGATACTTGCAGCGCCGAGTTTCCCAGCCCCACCAACTATTTCTACTCAACCTTCGATGGAGAAAATGAAAGCGTTTTCACCGACCGTAAAAAAGTAATTGTACTTGGCAGCGGACCCAACCGTATTGGGCAGGGTATTGAATTTGACTACAGTTGTGTGCACGGCATTCTGGCGGCCCGAGAAGCCGGATACGAAGCCATCATGGTAAACTGCAACCCGGAAACGGTAAGTACAGACTTCGATATGGCCGACAAGCTTTACTTTGAACCGGTTTACTGGGAGCATCTTTGGGAGCTCATTGAATACGAAAAACCCGATGGTGTGATTGTGCAGCTGGGCGGACAAACCGCTTTGAAGCTGGCTGAAAAACTCCACGAAAAAGGCATCAAAATCATTGGCACCAGCTATCCGGACATGGACATTTCCGAAGACCGGGGCAGCTTTAGCGACCTTCTCGCCGAACTGAACATTCCTTATCCAAAATACGGCGTAGCACTGAATGCCGAAGAAGCCATTAAAATTGCGAACCAGGTGGGTTATCCCGTGCTGGTGAGGCCGAGTTATGTACTGGGCGGACAAGGGATGGTGATTGTTATCAACGATGAAGATTTGGAAAAAGCTGTGGTGAAACTAATGGGAGACCTTCCCGGAAACCGCGTGCTTATTGACCATTTCCTGGACCGTGCCGAAGAAGCGGAAAGTGATAGTATTTGCGATGGTGATGAAGTGCACATCATTGGCATGATGGAACACATAGAGCCCGCAGGCATTCACAGTGGTGACAGCAGCGCCGTCTTGCCGCCATTTAGCCTAAGCGACAGTGTAAAACAGCAAATGGAAGAATACACCAAACGCTTGGCACTGAAAATGAATATCCGAGGGCTTTTGAATATTCAGTTCGCCATCAAAGATGAGAAGGTGTATGTGATTGAAGCCAATCCGCGTGCCAGCCGCACCGTTCCTTTTATCTGCAAGGCCTACGACGTGCCTTATGTTAACATGGCCACCAAGGTGATGCTGGGAACCAATAAAATCAAAGATTTTACCATTCCCGCCCGCCCACCAGGATACGCCATCAAGCAGCCTGTGTTTTCGTTCAACAAGTTCCTCGGCGTTAGCCGCGAACTGGGACCGGAAATGAAAAGTACAGGCGAAAGCATTCTGTTCATTAAAGACCTGCTGGATCCTACCTTCCGCGAGCTCTACAAGATGAAGAGCGTGTACCTGAGCCACTAACATGAAAGCCCTTATACAGCGCGTCGCTTCGGCCTCGGTAGTTGTTGAAGTAGATTGCGTGGCAGAAATCAATACCGGCTTACTGGTTTTGCTTGGCGTTATCGAATCCGACACCCAAAAAGAGGCTTCTTCGCTGGCTTCCAAGGTGCTAAATATGCGCATTTTTAATGATGCCGAAGGCAAAATGAACCTAAGTTTGCTTGATGTGGGTGGGGAAGCGCTTGTGGTAAGCCAGTTTACCTTGTATGCCGATGCCCGAAAAGGAAACCGCCCATCCTACATTCAAGCCGCCAGGCCTGAAATCGCTGAACCGCTATATAAAACGTTTGTAGCCGAGATGGAAAAACTAATGGGCAAGAAAGTGCCTACAGGGATCTTTGGGGCTGATATGAAAGTGCAGCTTGTAAATGACGGGCCTGTTACCATAATATTAGAAACAACAGGAGAAAAACCTTAGGTTACAGCCGGAACGGGACATGCTTCTGCAGACGCAGCACTACAAGTTTTGAACTAGCGAATGGCTTTACCGCGCAGCGTAGTTGTGCTTGCACTTTCTACCAGCACCTTTACCAAATCTCCTTTTTGATAATTTTCTTTTGGGAAAACCGTCACCACATTCTGGTCGTTTCTGCCCATCCACTCTTCGCTGCTGCGTTTACTTTCAGCCTCTACCAACACTTCTACAACTTTACCGATATATTCCTGATTTTTGGCTTTGGAAACTTCATTTTGCAGGGCAATAATTTCCTGTAAACGGCGTCCTTTCACTTCCTCAGGCACGTCGTCGGCAAGCTTTTTGGCAGCAGGTGTTCCGGGTCTTTCACTGTATTTATACATATAGCTGAAATCAAAACGCGACCATTCCATCAGGCTAAGGGTGTCCTTGTGCTCTTCTTCGGTTTCGGTACAAAACCCGGCAATAATATCGCAGCTAATGCCACAATCGGGAAGAATATTACGGATCATGCGCACCTTGTCCATATACCACTCACGGGTATAGTTGCGGCTCATTACCTCCAATACACGTGAGTTTCCGCTCTGGGCGGGCAAATGAATGTAGTTGCATACATTTTTATGCCTTGCCATGGCATGGACCACTTTTTCGGTAATATCACGCGGGTGGCTGGTGCTATAGCGTATGCGCAGTTCGGGTACCGCCAGGGCTGTAATTTCCAGCAAATCGGCAAAATCAACCGAACTCGCTTTTTCCTCTTCGGTAAGGTTTTTGAATTCTTTTTTTGGACCGCCACCAAACCACAGGTAGCTGTCTACATTCTGCCCCAGCAGGGTGATTTCCTTGTAACCGGCAGCAGCCAGCTCGCGGGCTTCGCGCAGTATGCTTTCCGGATCACGGCTTCTTTCACGGCCACGGGTAAAAGGCACCACGCAAAAACTGCACATATTGTCGCAGCCACGCATGATGCTGATAAACGCCGTTACTCCGTTGCTGTTCAGCCTAACGGGATTTAAATCGCCATAGGTTTCTTCGCGGCTAAGTAAAACGTTGATGGCACGTCCGCCTTCATCTACCTCTGCCACCAGTTTTGGTAATTCGCGGTAACTGTCTGGCCCTGCCACCACATCCACCAACTTTTCTTCCTCAAGCAGCTTGTCTTTCAGGCGCTCAGCCATGCAGCCAAGAACCCCAATAATTAAGTCACGGTTTTGTTTCTTATTGGACCGCAGGTGCTTTAGTCTTTCCCTTATGCGCTGCTCGGCATTGTCACGAATGGCACAGGTGTTCAAAAAAATCACATCGGCATCAAACTCATCCTTTGTGGTGGCAAAACCATGCTCTCCCATAATGGAGGCAATGATTTCGCTGTCGCTGAAATTCATGGCACAGCCATAGCTTTCAATGTATAGTTTTCTTCCGGCAGTTTGAACAGCTGTTTCGGTCACGGTGTTGCAAATTTAGTGAATAGTGTGGTAGCTTGCTTGGTAACATGCGCCGATATTCCAACGATTTGTGTTAAACTTGCAGTGCTTTGAAACGAGTATTCTACGGTTTGCTTGCTTTTGTTCCTTCTCTGATATGGGCACAAGGCAATGACGATAAAGGACAATTCAGCGGTAATCTTTTGCTGAATTATCAAAAATACCTGCGCGACGACAACATTGGCGCCAGCACCAAGGTGTATCAGGAAAACAGCGCCAGCGTGGATGCCTGGCTATTCCTAAACTACCGCATAAAGGGCTACAACTTCACGGTGCGTTATGATGCGCTTAATAATTCACCCCTCCTGAATCCGCAAGGTTCATATACCAACCACGGTATTGGATTTTGGCAGGCAAGCAAGCAAATTGACAAACTAACCATCACAGCGGGCTCGTTTTATGACCAGCTGGGATCCGGAATACTGTTTCGTGCTTATGAACAGAGACAAATAGGCATAGATTATGCCTTGCAGGGCGTGAAGCTGGAATACGTATTCAATGAAAA
Organism: Sphingomonadales bacterium; assembly: GCA_016872175.1. Taxonomy (GTDB): domain Bacteria; phylum Bacteroidota; class Bacteroidia; order NS11-12g; family UBA955; genus RGEC01. The sequence goes on from VHBA01000009.1 coordinate 39,080, forward strand.
CTGGAAGCTAAAAGGTTTTGGGGGCAATCAGAAAGGCTATCTAGATAACCGATTTGGATACAGCAAACAGGTTGTTGCAGGCGCAAACCTGGAAGGAAATATCAGCCTGGGTGCAGATGGGAAATACGGAACGCTGCAGGTGGGCAGTAGCGCCCTGAACAGGACGCTGGACAGAGGCACCATCGACGGGCTGGTGGCTGAAATTAACACCTATGAGCTGGATAAAAGATTCATTCCAAAATATAATGTGTATGGGTTTAATGGTTATCTTTCTTATAATCTTGGAAACCTCAACTGGAATGCAGAGATAAACTACAAAACCCCTGAAGCCATACGCGATATGGGTAACAAACTGTTTTTATCGTCCGGTAAGGTTTATTATACATCACTGAGCTGGGGTAAAAGCGGCATGAAATGGGGTAAGCAAAAAGCCAGCATCGGATTAAACCTACAGGCACGCCACGTAGACAAATTCCCGCTGAGGATTACACCCAACGAGCAATTGCTGAATGGAATAATGTCTTATCTGCCTTCCATGACAAGGCAAAATACTTACCGTTTGCTTGCCCGCTACAATGCACCGGCGCAGGAATTAGGCGAAAACGGGGTACAAGGCGAGCTGGATATCAAACCCCGCAAAGGCACACAAATTACACTGAACGGCAGTTATGTGAAATCGCTTAAAAGCAATGGTAAAAACAACCAGGAGTTGGTGCTGTTCAGGGAATATTACGGAGAAATTATTCAGACACTGAGCAATAAGGCCAAACTTAAGTTGGGCATGCAAAGTGTTCGGTATAACCAGGCACGCTATGAACAGGAAAACGGCTATGATGATGTATTCACGCTCACTCCATTTGGCGAACTGACGCTTAAACTACCCAAACACCGGAGCCTGCGATTAGAATCACAGTATTTGCATACCAAAAAAGACCAGGGTTCTTTCGCCAATCTGGTGGCTGAGTTTTACCTGAGTCCAATATGGTATGTAGGCGCCGGTGACATGGTAAACATTGATCCGCACCGCTACGACAATATGGTTATCGCCGACAAGGTGCTTCACTATCCCATGATTTATATGGGGTACACAAAAGGCAACAGTGTTTATACCATTGGCTATCTCAAACAACAACAGGGCGTGAACTGTTCAGGTGGAATATGCCGCCTGGAACCCGCTTTCAGTGGGGTTCGGTTTACGGTAAGCTCAAATTTCTAAATTAAATATCCCATACACTGGAACGACCTTCCTGCTGATATCGGCGTATATTGAGCCAGAAAGCGGCAATCAGATAGAATATTACCGGCGAACCGAGGGTTAGGCATGAGGTATAAATAAAATACAGGCGGATTCTTCCGGTAGATATACCGAGTTTTTTACCCACGGTCTCACACACGCCAAAAGCACTTTTTTCTATGGCATATTTTAACCAGATCATTCTACAAAAATAGGGGTTATTTATTTAATAGTTTATTGCTATGACTGAAAGGTTGGTCATGCTTCGACGCACAAAGGGTGACATGTGCCAACAAACAAACGTTACACGATCAACAGCGTATTGTTAACTTGTCAAAATGTTTTATTCACGCCCAGCACCCACCTGAATTTCAGGTGTTCATCTCCCTGCGAAACCGCATTCACAAACAAGGGGAAATCCACACGAATATTGAGTGGTGCCGAAGCCCTGAACCATGGGTTCTTCCTAGGACTCAACTTCTGCCAGTTTTTGATAGTCCAAACGGTTCCGATGCCCGCATCGGCCAGCAGACCCGAGTATACAGATTTGCCGTTCAGTGGCATGCCTATTATACCGGCATCGCCAAACAAATAAATATTCCCTGAAAGCATGCTGATTTTAGGCAAAAATGAAAACAGTTTACTAAAATCCAGTTCTGCATTTACCGAAGCGCCCCGGTTGCCCCTGAACATCGCTACTAGCGTATCCTGGGTTGCCGTAGGCAATAAATAACCCTGCATGCCGCGTATATTGAGACCACCACCCATTCCAATGGCCGTTCCGATGTTAGACATATTCATGTTCGGATCCGACAAGGGAATGCTGCCCAGATCGCGGGTGAATTTGTTGTCTTGTAATTCCTCGGGAGAGGCACCCCATGCACAAATAGCCGATTCGGCCGGGAACAAGCTTCCTTTAGCTATAGCGGCATACACACGGGTGCGCAAATCCAGTTTATTACCGCGAATGTCGTTCAGCCAAACCACTTTCGCCATTCCAAATTGTGCGTCGCCCCAGGGCAAACTGTTGCGCAGTGAAACATCGATGCTCCCGTTCCCTTTGTACGTTCTGTATGTCTGTTTTCTGCCAATGGTAAGTGTGTTGTTGATACCGCTACTCCAGAATCCTGCCTGCGGAATAAATCCGGCTCTTAGGTTCACGTTGCCATAGGGATATAAATATTCAAACCGCTGCCGTTGCATGTATTTCCAGTCTGCATACCAGGTTCCTTTGTGCCCGTCGATACTCCAACCGGCTTTGTGCATTTCCATACCGGCCAGGTAGCGGCTGTGCAGCGTTACTGTGCCTTTGCCCCTTAAATCATGCGAATAGTTGAAAAGGTAAGAAAGTTTATCTTCAGGCGAATTGCCTTCACCCAGCTGATAAACACCAACGCCTGTGCCATACCAGGCGCCCAGTTCGGCCACATGCCTTCGCATGGCATATTGTCCATTCCACAAAAAGCCCACCTTGATACCATCTTCGGTATTGTACCACACATCAGGCCTCCACTGCATTTTGTAACCACCGAGAAAACTGTTGTCTTTGCCGTTATCCTTGTCAAACTCCCACACATTCTTTCGTGGCCAAAAGTTGTTCATGCGGTTGATGTCGGCCAGGCGCAGAGATGGATCTATGTGCGCCGAACTTACTTTCCCGGGGGGCTTTATCTCAAATGTATAGGTAGGACGCAGCTTGCCCCAGCCAATCCAGGGTTTTAGGTTGGTAGTGCCCGGCTTTTGATACTGGCTCACCGGAATGGTGTAGTTAAGCAGGTAGACATCTTTATTGGCATCTTGTCCCATGATTGTTACATCCACAGGCATCACCATGTCGCCCTTGCGCTTAATGGCAATGGAATACACATCCTTTTTCTTTTTAACCTTCAGGGCATAATCGGCGGCTTTGCGGGTTTCAAACCACTGATCAAAAAACCAGTTGAGGTCTGTTTTGGCACTCATGGTAATGCTGTTTCGGAAGTCCTCCACATATGGATGGCAGATTTTCCATTGCTTCACATAATCCTTCATGGCTTTCAAAAACACTTGATCTCCAAGCACATACTGCAAGTTATACAGCATGGTTGCCGTTTTATAGTATACATGCCTGTAGCCTCCACCATGACCAATGGCGTTTTCAAAATCATCGCTGTGCGTGTTCAAAATAGCGTCTTCGCCATCGAGCGCATCAAACATATAGCCGGCGTAAACAGTGCCATAGTCCACACCAATCCCTTTGCGACTGCTGAGCTGTTTCATGCTCCATGAGGTGAGAAACTGGGTGAATCCTTCATCCAGGCTGGCGCGGTAGGTTTCGTTGTTGCCCAGCATGCCAAAAAACCAGTTGTGGCCCACTTCGTGCGCAATCAGTCCCTGATGGCTGGGATACATACCACCATCAAGGGTAAGCATGGGATATTCCATACCATCGGCGGCATCGGCGGCCACCATTTTGGGGTATTCATACATGCCAAAATCTTTGCTGTAAACAGCAATAACATCGGCAGTAAACTGCGCACTCTGCTGCCATCCTGCAGCATTGTTTTCCTGGGCCAGCGCAATGCACTGCACACCGTTCCAGGTTGCTTCGCCAATGCGGTAGGTGGGGTCGGCGGTCCAGGCAAAATCGTGCACATTTCTGGCGTGATAGCGCCATGCTTTTTTAGTTCCATCCGGCGCCACAACCACAGAAGGCTGAGATCCTACAGGCTTGGCAGCAAAGTTCTTAATATCCAGTTTCTGCCTCAAATCGCCGGGATAGACTGTTTCGGGGTTTTGCAGGGTGCCTGTAGCTTCATTGATATAGTGGTTTGGGAGGGTTAGTTCCACATCATAAGCACCGAAATCACCGTAAAATTCGTGTTCCATGTGTTGTGCGGTTTCCCACGTGAATTTACGGTCGTACACGCAAATGCGGGGATACCAGTGCACTCCATTAAAGTGTTTATAGCCATGGTGGTCATATACTTTCATGCGGCGGCGGATGCTGCCACGGTCGAAATAGGTTTTGAAACGAATGGCAAACACACAGCTGTCTCCGGCGGCCAAAGGTTTATCCAGCGCGGTTTTGCAAACAGTGTAATCAATATTGAAGTCTACTGTTTTTCCGTTTACCTGCAAAGCCAGTATCTCGGTTCCTTTTTTCTCTTTTTCATATGGACCAAATGTGTGGGGCGTTTTGTTTTTGTTGTACAGTTCATCTACCAGGCTTCTGGGCTGCACGGCATTTTGGTACAAATGAAAATATGCCTCGTTGAGCGTATGCGGTGAATTGTTGTAATACACCAGCCGCAGTTCACCCATCACTGTTTCTTCTGCATCATTCAAATCGGCCTTGATTTGGTAATACACATCCTGCTGCCAGTAACCTTCATAAGGCATTTTGTTCTTCCAATACATGGGGTTGTCAGCACTACGGTAGGTGTTGCCTTTGGCCCAGGGAAGCAGCTGCGCCGAAAGCGAATTCAATAACAGCATCAATAAGGCCGCGAAGATGGTTTTACGCATAATCAAATGAAAATATTGTAGCAAAAATAGGTTTCAAACAGAAGGAATGCTGAAATTTGCTGTGATGCAATTGCGCTGGGAATTCAGGAAAGATGAAAACACGGCTGTTCAGCGGTTTCGGTATCAGGAGTCCGGACTGAGGCACGATGTGGCATTCAACGCCGAAGGCGAACCGGTATTGCACCTGATTTCGGAAACACGGACAGCAGCCGATAGCGATTTTAATGGCTATGAAATGAGCACCGAAATTGCCTACGCTATTTTGCCCGAAGTTTTTCAGTGGGCGGAGCATCCTACCTTAAAAGAACCACTCAGCAGGATAGTGCTGGAAGGCGGTTATGTGGTGGCTTTCCCTGAGGGTCAGATTGTTCCTTCGGCTTTGCCGCTCTATACCATTGCCTTTGAGCACGCCAAAACAAAAAACCATTTTGTGCTGATTCATGTGGTGGGTAAAAAGGTTACGGTGGCTGCATTTTCTGAACAAAAACCCCTGCTCATCAATATATTTCCGGCCGGCAATGAAGCCGAAGCTTTGTATTTTGCCCTGGGGCCATTTAAACGGGCAGGTATAGCAGTAAACGAGGTGGAAGTAGAGGTTTTGTGTGATTCAGCAATTCAGACGTCTCTGCTACAGTTATTTGGTCGTTTTCTGGTCAATGTGAAGCCCTGTCCGGTTTCTCTGCCCTATGAAGTTGGACAATACCCGCCCCATGCCGACATTTCGCTGTTGTTGTTTACCTTGCCCCAATGCGGATTACCGGCGGTACATTAAAAGGGCAGTTGCTGAAGGGTGGCTTTGCCTCTCATGTGCGGCCCACCACCGATTTTGTGCGCGAAGCACTGATGAATTACCTCTCCCACCGCTATGAAATTGACGGTGCTGACGTGCTGGATTTGTTTTCCGGCTCCGGAATTTTGGCCCTGGAGTTTCTGAGCCGTGGAGCAGCAGCTGTTTTGTCGGTAGATAAAGACACGAAAAATATCCGGTATCAGCAAGAAATTCGGAAAGAAAAAAACCTAACCGGCTGGCAGATTAGCAAAGGAGATGCTTTAAAAGCCCTTGAGGGTGAAGCGCCTCTGTATGACATCGTTTTTGCCGATCCGCCCTACGATTTGCCTGCTTTGGTACAGTTGCCGGAATTGGCTATGAAACGGCTAAAACCGGGTGGTGTTTTTGTGCTCGAACACAGACCGGGCATGGTCTTTACTACAGCACCGGCTGAAATCCGAAAATACGGAAGTTCTGCAATTGGCATTTTTATCCCTTAACTTTGTTTCATGGAAACCCGCATTGCGGTCTTTGCCGGCACCTTCGATCCCATTACCAACGGACATGTGGATGTTATAAAAAGAAGCTTGCCGCTATTTGATAAAATTGTAATCGCCATAGGCGAAAACACCAAAAAACAGACCTTATTTGATACAGAAAAACGTCTTTTCTGGATACGGGAAATTTTTTCGGGTGAACCCAAAATTGCTGCGGCATCCTACAGCGGCTTGACGGTTGATTTTTGCAAAGAAATCGGCGCACAATACATTCTGAGAGGCTTGCGCAATGGCAGCGATTATGATTATGAAGCCCATATCGCGCAGCTCAACAAAGAACTTAATCCAATGATTGAAACAGTGTTTGTAATTACTTCACCGGAAGTGAGCTACATCTCCAGCAGCCTTGTAAGGGATTTGATTATTTACAAGGGCGATTACACCCGTTTTGTGCCTGCTCAGGTTCGTGCCTGAGGTTATTCTTCGGTAACCGTTGCTTCGTGCAACAGCAGTTTGGCAATAATGTCTTTTACACTGTGGTAGGTGTCGAATTCCGGACCTTTAAACCATTCCAGATCTGCCCACTTTACCTCTGAAATCCCTTCCTCTTCCTGGGGCTTCAGTTTGCCTTTGCCGCTGCTGTTCATTTTATACCAATGGGTTTCCTTCAGCAACACAATATCATCTTCAAAATAGGCATGGTAGGTTTCCCCGATTTTGTCAGAGATATTGAGCATGTTCAGGCCGGTTTCTTCCATTACCTCCCTCAATGCCGCAGCGCGCTGGTCTTCGTGGCGCTCAATTTTTCCTTTCGGCAAATCCCACATGCCATTGCGCTTGATGGTAAGCAACAGATTTTCTTTATTTAATACAAGACCACCTGCCGCCTGAATCACCGTGTAATTATCCAGAAAATCACGGAAAATTTGCTCGGGATCGGGGTTGATAAGGCCATAGTTCAAAGCTTTGCCAGTGCTTACGGATGAAGTGAGAATGTTGAAACTCTTGTGAATTTCATCATCGTCTATGTAAAACAAATTAGGCAAACCCTTGAACGCAGCCGGAGAATCGGCAATCACAATTGCCCCATCGTTGAAGTATATTTTATAGCTTTGCAGGCCCATGGACCAAAGAGCTGCAAAGTTAGCAAAATTTCTGTTGGAAATTCACGCTGTTAAACTCAATCCCGACCAACCTTTTACCTGGACGTCAGGAATTCAATCACCTATTTACTGTGATAACCGCATGGTATTGTCATTTCCCGAGGTGCGCAACCTGGTAAAAAACGAACTGGCGGCGATGACGAAATCGCACTTTCCCGAAGCAGATTTGCTGGCCGGTATTGCCACCGCCGGTATTGCCCACGGTGCGCTGGCCGCCGATGTGTTGAACATGCCGTATTGCTATGTGCGCCCTGAGCCTAAAAAGCACGGACTGAAAAACCAGATAGAAGGCAGAATGCAGCCCGGCGATAAAGTGGTTTTGATAGAAGACCTTATCAGTACCGGAAAAAGCAGCCTGCAGGCCGCTGGTGCCGTTCGGGAAACCGGTGGCGAAGTGGTGGGTTTACTGGCGTTGTTTACCTATGGCTTTTCCGATGCTGAGCAACGGTTTAAGGATGCCGGAATTCCGTTTTATACCATCAGTAATTTTGCCACATTGTGTGAGGTAGCCGTAAATGAAGGTTTTCTCCCTGCGGAAAAATTGCAGCCCGTGCTTGAATTTGCAAAAAACCCACAGGGCTGGAGGGGTTGATTTAGTCAATTGGTTTAATCTGGGTTTGGGCTTCCGTGACCTTTCATAGCCCTAACGATACCGCTCGTCAATCTCCTTCTTCTCCGCCGCGTGGTCTTTCCAAAGCTCCTTAAGCTTAACGGTACCGCTGTCCAGCGCGCCCTTGGCTTTTTTCAGCAGGGGCTCGTCCAGCGTGCTTAAGTCATTCATAAACTGATCCCAGGCTGCTTCTTGTCCTTGTTCGCGCAGGCAGCGGTCAATATCCGGACGTATGGCATGAATGCTTTTTTGCAGAGCATACGCTGAACGGGCCCTGTCTTCCTGTATTTCGGCGTATTCCTTTTCGTTGAAACGGTTTTTCATATCCATCTCGGCACTGCGCACAATGCAATCGCAGATGGCACTTTCACGGGGTGCATCTTTTTTACCGCAGTATTTATCGGTTAAATATTCAATGCCGGCCACGTTTTGTTTGAATGGCCAAATTTTAAAGTAATACAAGGCAAATATGCATGCCGCAATCAGCACAAGGTTCCAGAAAAGACGAATCATGAAGCGAAGATAAGAAGAGCACCGCCAATTTATAACAACAAAAAGGGCGTAAATATGGAATTTATATCATGCATGCTTTACTTTGCAGTGTTAATTCACAACCAACTATGTCAACAATCCAGTGGCTTGATTTTGAAAAGGATATTGCCGAGCTGCACGAGCAGCTGGCCAAGGCAAAGGATACCCACGAAAAGGGCAAACTGAACATGACCGATATGATTCAGACCCTGGAATCCAAGATCATGGAAGCGCAAAAAGCCATTTACAGTGGCCTTAGTGGCTGGCAAAAAGTGCAAATCAGCCGCCACCCCGAACGACCGTACACCCTTGATTATATTGAGCATATTGCCACCAACTTTATTGAACTGCATGGCGACCGCCAGGTGAAGGATGACAAGGCCATTGTGGGCGGTTTTGGGCAGATTGACGGCGAAACCTACATGATTATTGGTCAGCAGAAGGGCCGAAACACCAAGCAGCGGCAGTACCGTAATTTTGGCATGCCCAACCCCGAGGGTTACCGCAAGGCGCTGCGCCTGATGAAGCTGGCGGAGAAATTCAACAAGCCCGTTATCACTTTTATTGACACCCCCGGTGCCAGTCCCGGGCTGGAAGCCGAAGAGCGCGGGCAGGGCGAAGCAATTGCCAAAAACCTGTTTGAAATGGCTACGTTGAGTGTTCCTATTGTTTGCATCGTCATCGGCGAAGGTGCCAGCGGCGGTGCGTTGGGAATTGGTGCGGGTGATAAAGTGCTGATGATGCAGTACACTTGGTATAGTGTAATTTCACCTGAGAGCTGCTCCAGCATTTTGTGGCGCACCTGGGACAAGAAAGAACAGGCTGCCGACGCGCTGAAACTGAGCGCGGAGGATATGCTGAAAAACAAATTAATAGACGGCATTATTCAGGAGCCGTTGGGTGGCGCCCACCACGATCCGGAAATGGCCTATAAAAACGTGAAAGCTGCCATCGTAAGAGAAATGAAAGCCCTTAAAGCCCTCAAAACCGACGAACTCGTAAAACAGCGCATTGAGAAATTCAGCGCCATGGGTGTGGTGGAGGAGGAAGAATAACGATAGTTGACAGTTAACAGTTGATAGTCTATAGTTGGGGTTTTTTCCTGCCGGTTGGTCTTTACGCAGCGCAGCAGAGTGAGACCGACCGGACTTGCTGCTCCATCCTCGTTAACGAATCTCCTGTAAGCAGGGCAATGGTAGGGAAACGCAATTTTCATGCTGAGCCTGTCGAAGCATGACTAGCCCATTAAACCATTCACCAATAAACAATTAAACCAACCCTTAAGAAACAACCCCCAAATTCTTCACAATTGTTTGCAAATCCGATTTCTTTCCCTAGTTTCGCATTATTGAGTAATAAAACTACTCAATAATGCTCCATGATCGAAACCCTGATTTCATCCAAAACCCGGGTAAAACTGCTGTTGAAGTTCTTTCTGAACGCCAACGCCACTGCGTATTTGCGCAACCTGGAGGAAGAGTTCGGGGAAAGCACGAATGCTATTAGGCTGGAGCTGAACAAGTTTGAGGAAGCGCAGATGCTTACCTCTGAGCCCGTGGGCAAGAAGAAAATTTTCAAGGTCAATACATCGCATCCACTCTTCCGTGATTTGCACAACATTGTGCTGAAATATGTGGGGTTGGACCAGATTGTGGAGCACGTGATTCGCCGTTTGGGTAACCTGGAAAAGGTTTACCTCACGGGGCATTTTGCCCGTGGCATGGACAGCGAGATTATTGACTTGGTATTTGTGGGACAGATAGACAAAACCTACCTGGCCCAATTGGTGGAAAAAGCGGAGGGAATGATAGGAAGGCATATTCGCTATATTGCGTTTACACCCGAGGCATTCTCGACGGAAAAAATAAGTGAAAACGGAACCCATCCCTTATTGCTGTGGAGCAGCGATAAGAACTAGCAGGGACAACGTTTTCAAACAAACCCCGTAGGCCACGCTATGTGACTGAAGGGGCGGAGCCGTATATACATGTAGTTTGAATAGCACAAAGGACTTTCGGTTTGCCAATCTAGATGGATTGAGATTTATAGCAGCAATGTTTGTGGTTATAAATCATACTGAACAGATTAGTGGGATACTTGGATTAGATAATTATTTTTCTTGGAGAGGAATAGAACAAATAGGCAAGTTTGGTGTAATGTTGTTTTTTTCCTTAAGCGGTTTTCTAATTACTTTTCTTCTTATTAAAGAAAAAGAAAAAACAGGAACTATAAATATTAGAGCATTCTATATTAGAAGAATTTTGCGTATTTGGCCACTATATATTGTAATAGTTTTGTTGGCATTGTTTTTCTTTCATTACTTCAGTATATTTGATTTGAAAAATGGAGACAAAACAGTTTTTTATGATAATTTAGGGTTTAAAATGTTGTTATATTTATTAATGCTTCCCAATCTTGTTTTATTGGTTTTTGGTTCCATTCCGTTTGCAAGCCAAACCTGGTCCATTGGATCTGAGGAGCAATTTTATATTATATGGCCATTGATTTTAAAACGATTTAAAGTTACCATTTTAAGTTTGTTGGGGGTTATACTTTTTTATCATCTTTTCATTTATTGTTTTCAGAATTTTGTACGCTCCAATATATACAGAGAATATTGCGTGGCTCTTATGCATACAGTGCCATTGGATTTGATGGGTTTGGGAGGTATCGTAGCCGTAATTGTTTATGAAAAAGACAAATTATATCAGTTATTCGATAAAATATTCGGTGCAATTTGGGTTCAATGTGTTTTAATAACGACTTTATTAGCACTGCTTTTTTCGGGATATCAGTTTCCTTATTATAACTATTTGTTCTATGGAATTTTTATGGCTTCTCTAATTTTTATACTTGTAAGAGGTAAAAACTTCAAATTATTGGAATCGAAATTATTTTCTTTTGGTGGAAAAATATCTTACGGAATCTACATGTGGCATGCACCTGTAGTAACAATGGTGCTTAAACTATTGGTTTTGGTTGGTTTTTATAACAAGCTTTTTGCTTATCCTTTTATTATAGTTTTAACCCTATTCGTAGCTTGGATTAGTTTTAGATTTTTAGAAACTCCATTTTTGAGATTAAAACAGAAGTACAGCATTGTATCTTGAAACTTCGTGCATTGGAATGTAGTATACACGGCAAGCCGGCAGGAGAAAAAAGTGGCTGTGATGCTGGAACGGCATCATATACAGCACTACCTGCCGTTGGTAAAAAAATTACGTTTATGGAGCGACCGCAAAAAGTGGGTGGAAATGCCCCTCTTTAACGGATACATATTCGTGCAGCCCAAACCCGCGGAGCGAGACCAGGTGCTGCAAATCCCGGGGGTGGTAAAATACCTCAAATACAACGGTGCGGATGCAAAGGTGTCATCCCCTGAAATAGAACTGATTCACAGCCTGATAGAAAAGGGCTACCACCTGGAATCCGGCGCTTCCGGCAGTTTGCGTAAGGGCGATAAAGTGAAGATTGAGCAGGGTCCACTTAAAGGCATAGAAGCCGAAGTGCTGAAAGATACCGATGGCAGCGAAACAGTCTGGATTGCGTTTGAAACGATATCGCAGGTGGTGAAGGTGGTAGTTCCGAAAGACATACTGAATGCCCATGGATAAGAAAAAGGTATTTTTTTGGCTGCTGCTTTGCATTTCCATTGTTGCCAAGATATTCTTGCTAGGTAAAGGTTATCTGTCATTTCCCGATGAGGTAAGATATGTTGCAGCCCAAAATTTTATTGAGGAGCTAAAACAGGGCAATTTAAACTCGGGTATAGGTCAAATTTTCGAGGTACAAGGCAGACCGGGCTTGGTAATTGCTTCCATACTGCCTGCCGGGGTGCAGATTGTGTTGTCCAATTATTTGATGATTCCCTATAATTCTGCCACCTCAGCGTGGGTGATTTACATTTTTAATTTGGTTGTTTATTTGCTCATCCTCTCGAATATTTACCATTTAGCATTGAAGCTGGGTTTAAATGTATATCAGGCGCTATTGGTTTTGATTTTATATTCCGTTTCTCTTAATGGTTATATATACCTCAGACACACCTTTCCGTATGATACCTCTTTACTATTGGGGCTGCTTGCATTTAATTTTCTGCTGGGAAAAAACCCGAAAACACTGCGTTCGTTGGTATTTCAGGGCCTATCCATTTCTGCCTGTTTTTTGGTCTATCCCGGCTATTATCCGCTGGTTTTGGCTTTTGGGTTATATTGGTTTTATCAAAACAGAGAGTCCTTCAAAAGCACAATTTGGATCAAACAGGGTTTGATTTTTTCCACTGCATTTGTATTGCCTTTCCTAATCATTGAAGGGTTGGCCGGTATGTGTGGAAAATCATATTTTTTTGATGCCCGCCAACTCAGCCAAACCATTATTGAAGGGAGTTTTGAAGAGGGTTTTTCTTTTTTGTTTAAATACTTATGGCAGGTAGAAAATGGTGTGGGCCTGATTTATATTATGGGTCTGGCAGCCCTATTGTTCCTGGTACTCAAAAGGTCCTTAAAAACCAAAACCGATCCCGGACATGCGGAGTTTCTTTTCATATCTATGTTAATTGGATTTGTTATTTATGCAGGCCTGGTATTTTTTATGCATAAAATGGTTTTTTACGGAAGAATTATCCATCAGTTTATGCCCTTTATGGCATTATTTACGGTCTATGGGTTATTTGAAATTATTCAAAGTGAAAAATTTAGAAAACAAATCACTTGGGCCTTGCCAATAGCCCTTTTAGGGCTATCCACTCCTGCCTACAGCCAATATTCAGGCATGGAATATCCACGGGATTTCTTTAACCGAGTTAACCGCAATGGAAACCTAAAAGCAAGAGAAATTGAATACCGTTGTCAATGGCTGAAGAGTTTGCCCAGGAATGAAAAGTTTGCTGATAGCAGCAACATCAAATATCCTAAAATCATACTGGTTAACTGGTGCCACCCAGCAGGCGACTCCTCTGTGAATGGTAAAATTTGGAATACTTTTGATCTGGCTCCAGGGCAAAAAGTAATTGCCAAAGCCCCCCATTATATGTCTTATATCGGTTATCAATTTGAAGGTGCCAATATCCAGCAAAGACAAAATACTGCATCAAATCCACCGATGCTGGAGATATATGCTGAATTAAAATAAATTATTTCATGAACTACACCGACCTCATCATCCAGAAAATACGCCAAAACCGCATCAGTACCACGGAGGTGGCGGACTGTTTGGATAAAACCGGCTTGCTTTCCGGCAAGCTTTACGCCTTGAACCCACGCCATTTTCGGGTGGGCAGGGTTAAATGGACTTATGCCATCAATGAAAGCAATTGGGAACATCACCGACAGATTGCCGATATTGATTCCGGTTTGATTATCATTACAGAGCCGTTCAATTGCGGTGAGCGCGCCATTTTTGGGGATTTGGTAACCAAATACCTGATGCTGTACCGCCAGTCTGAGGCCCTGGTGGTACTGGGCAAGTTGCGCGATATTCCCCGGCTGATTAAGGAAAATTACCCGATATGGCTGGAAGGAGCATCTCCCATCGGTTGTTTCAATACAAAAAACGAAAACGACCTGGATGACGCCACCACCGCAGCCCGCAGAGAATTGTATGACGACAGCATCGCCGTGTGTGATGACAGCGGCGTGGTGATTGTTCCCAAAAGCATGCACAACGAAGCCTTCCTGAAAAAGCTCGACTGGATTGAGGAGCAGGAAGACATCTGGTTTGACTGCATAGACCGCCGCAAATGGAGCACCTACGATACCGTTTGCCTGAAAAAACACCTCGACGAGCCCGAAAGCAACCGATTCAACCCGGAACAAAACCCACTCGTATAACCATGGAAAGCAATCAGATAAGCCGTATTGTGAATAAAATGAACCAGAACGGCTATGCCATTGGGAAAAACATGATCAACACGGAGATTTTGGCAACCATTGCAGAAAGAATCGATGGATATTATGAAAAAGACCATGCGCGTTTTGGTCGCGATTTTCTGATGGAGATCAATGAACTGGAGCAGGTTCGCAATGTGATTGAATACGATGATATTTTTGTGAAACTACTGGAAGAGCACATGGAAATGGATGCTGTACTGGAGGCTTTGCTCCACGAGCATCATATCATTCATAACTACAACCTGATTCGCTTGTTCCCGGATGTTAAGACCAACATGCTGGGTCATCAGTGGCACCGCGATGTGTATTATTTCGGTCCGGGAATCCGCACGGCGGTAAACATCATGATTCCGCTTCAGAAAACCACCATCGCCAACGGTGCTACGGAGTTGATTCCCAAATCGCACCTACACAAAGATTTGCCCGATGCGGATTACATAGAAAAAAACAAAATAGCAGCCGAACTGGAACCCGGGGATGTGCTGTTTTGCGATGCCGCCACCTTCCACGCTGCCGGAAAAAACACAACAGATAAACCCCGCACCATCATTGTGCTAAAACATACCTTATCGTTTTTTACCCAGCAATACGACATATGCCGGGCATTGCCGGATATAGAGAAGTACAGCGACCATATCAAAGGGAGGCTGGGCTACTTCGTGCGGGTGGCAGAAAATATGGAGCAGTTTCGGGTTATACCGGAAAACCGCAGGTATAAATGGCCCATCAGATACTAAAACCATGAAAGTAAGCATCATAAGCCCGGTTTATAAGGCAGAAAAGATATTGCCTGCACTGGTTCAGCGCCTGGATGCGGTTATAAAAAGCCAGCAGTGGGATGCAGAAATCATATTGGTAGATGATAGGAGCCCCGACGGTTCTTGGGAAGTTTTACAATCACTGGCAGCACAATATCCTGCTGTCAGGGCATTTCGGCTATCCAAAAATTTCGGGCAGCATTATGCCATTACCGCGGGCATCAGTGTGGCAACTGGCTCTGTTATGGTTATCATGGACTGTGACCTGCAAGACAGGCCCGAAAACATTCCGCTGATGCTGGAAAAATACCATGAAGGTTATGATGTGGTTTGTACCCTAAAGGCCCAAAAGAAGTATGGTTTTTACCGAAAAATAACCAGCGACCTTTTTTTCTTTGTGGTAAACAACCTGTCCGATGTGAAACTGGAAAAGAATCTGGGAACCATGACCCTTATTAGCCGCAAGGTTGCAGGAGCATTTACAGGTATTCGCGATTATCACCGCCATTCATCCATGATCATTGCCTGGCTGGGTTTTCGCCGCGGTTTTGTGCAGGTAACACAGGATGAGCGTTTCGAGGGGAAATCATCCTATACCCTGAGAAGGTTATTCAGACATGCTGTAAACGGGGTAATTTCACAATCCGACAAACTCCTGCGGTTGTCCATTGGTTTTGGTCTGGTTTCCTTCTTGGCTTCCCTGCTGGGAGTAGCTTATATCATAATAAAAAGCTTTTTTGTACAATTTGAAATGGGCTGGCCGTCTATCGTGGTGCTCATTTTATTCACCACAGGTATTATTCTGCTGATGCTGGGCATTGCCGGTCTGTATATCGGAAAAACCTTTGAGCAGGTAAAAAACAGGCCTTTGTTTATCATCGCAGAGCAAACAGAAGAAGCATAGTGAGCTGGGTAAAAACAGGACAGATATTGCAGCCCCGCCCCGAAATAGGGTGGATGTCTTCGGGAGCCGGCAACTGCTGGGCCGAACTGCTGCCTGATGGTCGCCTGCGTGTTTTGGTTTCCGGCAGGGCCACTGAAAACCGAAGCAGAATAGGCGAGGTGTTTTTTGATGCCAATACTTTTGAAGTGCTTGAAATTGCTCACAACCCGCTGATAACACTGGGTGAGCGCGGGGTATTTGATTTCAACGGAACATCCTATCCCTGGGTGGTACGTGAAAACGATATCGAATATCTTTACTATACCGGCTGGACCATCGGTGCTCACACCCCGTTCATCAACGATCCGGGTTTGGCAATAAGAACAGCGGGTCAACCGGCATTTCAGAAAGTTTCCAGGGCCGGCATCTTCCCCAGAACCGATGAAGAACCCTTTGGCACGGGCTCAATGTGTGTGCTGAAGGAAGCAGACGGCTGGAAAATGTATTATACCACCTTTACCCACTGGGGTAAGGATGAAAACGACCATCCCCACTACTACCATATCCGCTATGCAAGTTCAAATGACGGCTTAAACTGGGACAGAACCGGTAAAGTATGCATTGATTACGATACCGGCAGCGGCGAATACGTGACGGCAAGGCCCTGTGTTTTACTGTACAAAGGCTTGTATCTCATGTGGTATAGCTACCGCGGAGACTACTACCGTATCGGTTTTGCCGCATCCACAGATGGTATTAACTGGAACAGACACACCCATGCTTTGGGGCTGGATGTTTCGCCCGCAGGCTGGGACAGCGAAATGGTAAGCTACGGTTTTGTATACCCACGTGATGCACAATTGTACATGTTGTATTCCGGAAATGGTTTTGGCAGAAGCGGGCTGGGTGCGGCAGTTATGAAAACGGAGGATTTGGATTCGGAATTGACAGCCCTAGGATACCATCTTACAGCATGAACACATCCCACAGCCATATACTTTTCATTTGCGGCGGAAAATGGCAGTTGCCTTGGATGCAATATTTGAAAAACAAAGGACACCGGATAGTGCTCGTCGATCCCAATGAAAACCCGCCTAGTGCTGCCATTGCAGACATGCATATACAGTGCGACGCCCGTGATGTGGAAGGAATTTACAGGGAGGTGCAAAACCGCAGATTGAAAATTGATTTCGTCACCAGCGAACAAACCGATGTGAGCACCCAAACGGTGGCAGCCCTTTCGGCTAAGTTCGGAACCCGCAGCAACACCATTGAATCGGTGGAACGGTTTGCCAACAAAGCCGTTAACCGTGCCTTTGTAGCCGAAATTGATGCAAGCCGCATGCCCGCATTTCGCAAGGTGTACAATGTGGAAGATGCGATGCAGTTTTTACGCGATTTTCCGGGTGACGCCATGCTGAAACCGGCAGATGCCCAAAGCAGCAGGGGAATATCCCGCATCGCTGCGGACTGTGATGAAGCCACACTGAATAAAGCCATCGGTGAGGCATTTGCACAAACGCCGCAAGATTATGTGCTGATAGAACAATTTATTACTGGATCTGAAATTACGGTGGAAGGCCTTATGACCCCGAAAGGGCATTATACCCTCGCCATCAGTGCCAAAAAACACTTCAGAACCGGTATTGCCAGCGACCTTCAGTATCCTGCACCGCTGGATTCCTCGTTGGAAGAGGCGCTGATTGCATTTCACAACAACCTTATCGCCAAAACCGGATTGCAGTTTGGAGCTACCCATGCCGAATACATGATAAACCCGCAGGGATTTTTTTTGGTGGAAATGGCTTGTCGGGGCGGCGGTACGCTCATACCGTCAGACATTGTACCCCATGTGAGTGGTGTTCCGGTGTATGATGTGCTGTATGCCTTGCAAACAGAAAACAAGGTATCTGTAAATCCCCTGTCAGCATCTCGCCACGCGCTGTTGCATTTTTTTGAATTTACTGCAGGTCAGGTGCAGGCCATTCATGGTTTGGAAGAGGCTCTTAACCTCCCCGGTGTGCATGCCCTGGAATTGGAATTTGCATCAGGGGATGTTTTAAAACCCGCCGGAGATGACCGCGGCCGCCAGGGATACACGATTTTGCTGACAGAAACAGCCAACCAACTAAATGAAAC
>VHBA01000010.1 GCA_016872175.1 Sphingomonadales bacterium
TGCCGGATCAGTCACAAAAAATGCTCAAAACAATTGTAGGAACTGCTAATACAAGCAACATGAACAAACACTATGTGAATGTTCTTGTTGCGACGAACGCTAAAAAGATAGTCAAAATAAACGGAACATTTGTTAGTTCAACCTCATTTACCGATGTGCCATGTGCAGGGCACTCCTATGCTCAACTCAATGTAAATAACCCCTCATCAAATGTAATTGAATGCGACTCAGGTATTATTGCAGTGGCATATGGCGTGGGGCAGTATGAGAGCTACAGTTATTGCTCCGGTGCATTGTTTGAAAACCTTGAATATGATTTTACGTTTACCCGTGCGAGCAAATGTCCTAAATATCCGGTTTCAATTTCAGCAAAAATTCCTAAAGCCGTTAAACCACTTGCTATACTTTGGGACTTTGGGGATAATACTCCACGCGATACAGGGAGAAATGTAACGCATGCATTTTTGAAGACAGGGTCATTTTATGTTACCATGAAAGTGGTAGTGAAAGTTCCTTGTGGATCTAATGATACATTCACGCGTTCTAAAATTATTGATATTTTACCCGGTCCTACGCTGAATTTTCCTGATACGATTATTAAGTGCGGAAACGCCAGAATCAATGAAATTTTTGATGCAGGGTCTAGCGTGAAATTTCTCTATAAGTGGCAGGATAGTTCCAGCAAACGTTTCTACACTGCCACAAATACAGGAAAAGTGTGGGTGAGGGTTCGCGACACTTCAACCAACTGTTCCGCCATTGACTCAACAATCATTGTAAGGGCTACACAAATAGATGCAAAGTTAAATTTTGATACTGCGCAAAATTGTATTAATGTTAATAGATACGTGCTTTCAGACAATACCAATTACTTCGGCGATAGCCGTAAATCTGTATTGTGGAAGCTTGCAAATCCATACAAAGCAGGAGATACAACACGTCTAACAGACCTGATTTTCCGCAAAACATTTGATACCACAGGGCAATTTTATTTAGAATATATTGTCTATACCAAGAAAGGCTGTTCAGACACGGTTAAAACAATACTTAATGTCAATGGCATGCCTACAGCGAAATTGTGGTCATCCAAATTGTTTTACTGCCAGAATTCAACTACAGATTTGATAGATTCAAGTTTTGGTGATGGTGGCATTGGCAAGACTTTCTGGACATACGGCGATGGAGCAAAAGATACGGTTACCACTTTGTATGGAAGGCACCGATACAGCACCTATGATACGTTCACGGTAAATATGATTACCCAGACTATTCACGGATGCCGCGATACACTCGATTCGGCCTTTGTTGTTCATCCTGTTCCGGTTTCTAAGATTACCAAAACCACAAACAATCAGTGCTACAAACAAAATAGTTTTGACTTTTCAGATAATAGCAGTCCATTGCCTTACGGCACATACAATCGCTACTGGCGCTACAATGGTACATCCACAACCGGTGTATCATCGCTGACTGCTGTTAAGTTCAAAGACACCGGTTTCTGGACAGTTACAAGGGTAGATACTTCTCAGTATGGATGTATGGATTCTGTGAAAACAACAGTTTATGTTGCCCCTGAACCTAAAGCGCGCCTGGTGGTTACCGATAGTAATAAGTGTTTTAACCAGCATTTCTTTAATTTGGATGACAGATCTTTAATTGGTTCAGGCACCGTAGCATCGCGTAAGTGGACTTTTTCGGACGGTAGTACCAGCACATCCAAAACCCTCACAAACAAGAAGTTTACTGCATGGGGAGTATACACGGCCAAACTAGTGGTGACCTCTGGCCTGGGTTGTAAAGATAGTTTAACCCGACTTCTGGATGTTAGCCCTTCACCCAAGTCTGCTTTCAGTGTTAACAATGCCATTCAGTGTTTGAACGGTAATAGTTTCTCTTTCAGTCCTGATAACATATTAAATGTTCCCGGAATTACGGTTTCACACAAATGGGATTTTGGCGACAATTCTTCGTCTACGGCACAGAGCCCTGTTATGTCTTACGCGGATACCGGAACTTATAAGGTTCAGTATGTAATGTCTTCCAGCCTGGCCTGCCGCGATACCACAGTTCGCACAATGCGTGTGGAGCCAACCCCAAAACCTTCGTTTACCCAGTCGCCTGATAGTACTTGTCTGGGAAAATCTAAATTTGATTTTACCAATACAACCAATTTCAAAGGTACACTCACCTATAATTGGTCTTTGGGCGATGGCTCAAAAGCCACCACCAAAGATGTGATTCAGAAGGATTACACAAGTGCAGGTAATTACACCATTAAACTAATTGTTACTTCGGTTGCCGGCTGTAAGGATTCAACTACCAGAATGGTAAAAGTATTCCCGATTCCTCAGTCAAACTTCAGTATCAACGATGATTTGCAGTGTCTGAGTGGAAATAATTTTGTTATTACCGATAATTCCAATACCAATGGCGCAAGCGGTGTAACGTACAACTGGACTATGACGCCAGGTGGAACATTTACCGGAAAGAACTATCCCAATCAGATATTTACTGACACTGGTAACTACAGTCTTAAACTGGATGTGCTTTCTGACCGTGGCTGCGGAACCAGCATTACCAAAACCATGTATGTGGCTGAAACACCTTACGTAGATATAACCTTTGTTCCGGATGCCTGCCAGGGTGAAACAGTGAACTTTACATCAAATACACTCATCAATAAGGGTACTATAACCGGTTACAACTGGAATTTTGGTGATGGTTCTAACGCTGCAGTGGCCAATCCAAGTAAGGTTTACAATACCTCGGGCAATTTCAACGTGAGTTTGACCGTAACCTCCAGCAATGGATGCACTGCTACTTCGACAGCCAAGCCAATGACTGTATTTGCTAAACCGGTAGCGAATTTCACCTCGGAGTATCTTCTTTCCCGTGGAATGGAGACTGACTGGAAATTTGTATTTACCGGAAGTAATGCTGCTGGATATGATTGGCGTTTTGAAGACGGACAGAATAGCAATGCAGCAGGTCCGTTGTTCCTCACCTTCAACGATACCGGTAATTTCCGTGTGAAGCTTATAGTAACCAGTCCTGACTTTTGTGTGGACAGTGTGTCTAAGTTTATTTTCCTTAAACCTGAGTTGCTATTCTGGTTGCCAACTTCTTTCACACCCAACAATGATGGGTTGAATGAAACCTTTGGTCCCAACACCACCTTCGGTTTAAGTAAGTATAATATGCATATATACGATCGTTGGGGTGGCCTTCTGTTTACCACCAATGATCCTGCCAAATCGTGGAATGGCTCGGATGCCTATGGGAAGCAAGTTCCCGAGGGCGTGTATGCTTATACCATCAACTTCCGATACATCGATGGTAAATTGTTTGTGTACAAAGGTTCAATTACAATAATCCGATAAGAATATTATCACATAAAAGAAAAGCCCCGGAAACGGGGCTTTTCTTATTTATTGAATTTATTAATTGATTATCCCAGGTATGATTTTAGGATTTTGCTTTTGCTGCTCTTGCGCAGACGACGGAGGGCTTTTTCCTTGATTTGACGAACGCGCTCGCGGGTAAGGCCAACCTTTTCAGAGATGTCTTCTAAGGTGTGTGCAGGGTTTCCATCCAGGCCAAAGTAGTATTTCAGTACATCACGTTCTTTATCGCTGAGTGTGCTGATAACGCGGTTAATTTCATTTTGCAGCGACTCATTAATCAAAGGCATATCAGGATTGGGTTCGTCGTTTTGGTCAAGAACGCCCAACAGGGTATTGTCTTCGCCTTCTGCCAGCGGTGCATCAATACTTAGGTGACGGCCGCTGCTGCGCAGTGCATTTTCAACTTCTGTCAAAGGGATTTGAAGGTGTTCTGCAATTTCTTCGGGCGTAGGTTCACGTTCTAGTTCCTGCTCCAAACGGGCAGAAGCTTGCGTAATACGACCGAGGCTGCCCACTTTATTCAAGGGGAGGCGAACGATACGGCTTTGGTCAGCCAGCGCCTGAAGAATACTTTGACGAATCCACCAAACGGCGTATGAAATGAATTTAAAACCGCGGGTTTCATCGAATCGGCGTGCTGCTTTGATAAGACCCATGTTGCCTTCGTTAATCAAATCACCCAGGGTAAGACCCTGATTTTGGTATTGTTTGCTAACAGAAACCACAAATCGAAGGTTGGCGTTTACCAGTTTTTCCAATGCGGCCTGATCTCCTTCGCGGATTCGGCGGGCTAATTCCACCTCTTCCTGCGCATCAATCATCGGCACTTTGGAAATTTCGTTGAGGTATTTGTCAAGGGATTTATTTTCCCGGTTGGTAAACTGCTTCGAAATTTTTAGTTGTCTCATGTATACTTTGGCTGCTGAATATTAGTAGCCTTTCAAATATACAATCGAAACGCCGATTTGGCTTTGAAAAAAGTGAAAAAAATTACAAAAGGACTGAAGTCAGGTTGAAAACAACCCAAGCGCTTAGCCATGCCAGGGCTAAAAAGGAAGCAAATTGAATAAACGGCCATTTCCATCCGCCGGTTTCGCGTTTCATCACTGCAATCGTACTCATACATTGCATGGCATAGGCATAAAATATCATCAGGCTGAGTGCATAGGGAAGACCGTAAAGGGGTTTGCCTGTTTCGGGGTTGGTGGTTTGTTTCATTACATCCCTGATGGTTTCAGGGTTGTCTTCTCTGCCTCGGAAAAGGGTAGCCATGGTTCCTACAAAAACTTCTCTGGCCGCAAACGATGATATGATAGCAATACCGGTTTTCCAGTCATAGCCCAAGGGTTGAATAGCGGGTTCTATGAATTTGCCAAGGTGCCCTGCGTAACTGGCTTCCAGTCTTGCTTCGGCTAAATCGATTTTTCTGTTTTCTTCGATATATAAACTGTCAGGGAGTTTGCTTGTGGTCCTGTAAACATCTGTTTCAGCCATTTTAATGGCATCTCCAGGGCCATAGCTGCTGAGCGCCCACAGAATCATGGAAATGATTACGATGACCTTGCCTGCGGAGGTGACGAAACTCATGCTCTTGTGCGACATTTGGAGCAATACAGTTTGCAATCGCGGCAGCTGGTAAGTGGGCATTTCAAGTATGAATTCGGAAGCTTCTGATTTCTGATTTCTTTTCTTGAAAAACAAGGAAATGCCAATTGCTGCTATAATTCCTGCAAAATAAGCCAGGGTCATGATGACACTGCGTAGGCTAAATGGGCCTAAACCTTCAGTTTCAGGTATAGCAAGTGAAATTAGCAGTGTATATACCGGAAGGCGTGCACTGCAGCTCATGAGCGGTGTTACAAACATGGTGGCCAGTCTTTCCCCTTTGTGCTTAATGCTTCGGGTGGCCATAATGCTGGGAATGGCACAGGCAAAGCCGCTGATCAAAGGAATAACGGAGCGTCCGTTAAGGCCGATTCTGCGCATTACACGGTCGGTGATGAAGCTTGCACGGGTCATGTATCCGCTGTCTTCCAATAAGCCGATAAAGAGGAATAGTATGGCAATCTGGGGCACAAATACTACTACGCCGGCTATGCCTGGTATTAATCCGTCGCTGATAAGCGAAGTGAGGGTTCCGGCAGGCAAAGCTGCGTTTGTCCACTCACTCAGCATGCCAAACCCCTGTTCTATCCAGTTCATGGGATATTCTGCCAGGGTGAAAACGCCCTGAAAGATGGTTAGCATAATGATTCCAAAAATGAGGTAACCTAAAATGCGGTGGGTGAGCCAGTAATCGAGTTTGGCACGCCATGATTTGCCAGAAGCCTGGTTGCTTTGAACACATTCTGCCACGATTTTTTCAATGTGTGCATAACGGGAAAGCGTCTCGGCAGCGATTCCCTCTTTTTTACTCCCGGTTACAAACGCAAATAACCGTTCACCGGTGTTGCCTATCATTTGTAAAACTGAAACCCTTGCATTTGCAATGGCCGAATGAATTTCTCCTATACCCTCGCCTTTGCGAGGATTGATTTTTACAATCGGAACGCCCAGCGTGCTTTCAAGCTTCTCGGTACTTACAGTCAAATTCTTCCTGAGTGCGGTATCGTTCATGGTGAGCAATACTGCCATGGGAATTTTAAGTTCGGAAACCTGTGAAAACAATAGCAGATTTCGGCGCAAATTCGATGCATCGAGGATAAAAAGAATTTTGTTGGGTGAATCTCCGCTTTCCATCCCCAGCAGGGCTTTTACAACCACTTTTTCATCTTCTGATTCAGAGTAAAGGCTGTAAATACCGGGTAGGTCTAGGAGGGAATACCTATGGTTGTTGCCTTGCCAGAGGCCCAATTTTTTTTCTACTGTGGTTCCCGGCAGGTTGCTGATTTTTTGCCTAAGACCGGTAAGACGGTTGAACAGCGTAGATTTACCGCAGTTTGGATTTCCTATCAAGGCAATGGTTTCAACCATGAGAGGGGGTGTCAGTGGGTTCTACAATCAGCAGTTTTGCTTCAGATTTTCGCAATCCAAGCAAGTAGCCTTCCACATTAAAAGCCATTGGGTCGCCGGCAGGGGCCGTGAATTCAAGCTTAATTAGGGTTCCGGGCACACAGCCCATCGCAATTAGACGGTCTTCCTGCGGAGAGGGGGTTAGGGCAGATATTTTGGCATGCATGCCGGGTTTTAGTTCATCTGCCGTTACCATAGGTTCCGCAAAAATACGGGTTAAAATTGGGTTAAGACTTTATTTGGCCGCTGTTTTAACCAAATTTCCAGCCATGAGATACCAATTCGGCTTATCATCGACGGGGTATTCTTCCAGGTAAGGAGAAATAGTAGAGGCCGCAATCTTTAGCAATGAATGGTTTTCGGGTTTGGATAGTTCAGTTTCTATTAAGCTAAATTTTTTTAAGTTGTATTCGCCCATATTGCCTTTATCGGATGTCGGAATCAGGTTATTGAACCAATAAGGGAAAACAAGGTTAAATGCACTTAGCCCTGCTTTGGGATTTTTATGTAGCATCAATATGTATTGAACAGGTTCCATTCCCGTATCCTCCATCATCCATTTTTTAAACCACTCTGCGGCAATGGCTTTGGTTGCATTTTTAACAGCATTGCGTGCTGTGTCTGCGAAGCGTGGTTCCCATTGTATAAAATTGATGGCATGGCTGGCCACTTTGGGACTAGGATCTGAGGTTAGACGCAGTAACAGGCCTGCGCTGAGTTGCGGAAACTGAAGACGAATAGCCCACAGGGCTTTTTCCCTTACATCCGAATCAAAATTACCCAAAGCAATTTGCTGCAAGCTGGCTTTAATGGCATTGCTATCCTTGAATTTACTATATGTGCAATAATCCAGGGCACTATTCATCAGCGGGCTCCAGCCGGATTGCAATGCGACAAGGATGATGCTGTCTGCAGTTGCTGGCATTTCCGAGTCGGAATCAGGGAAAAGTTTAATGGCACGCTCGAGAACAACAAGTTGTAATGCAGGATTTCTTAGGGTCTTCATGGCCTTTTGCAGCGGCAATAGCGGATGTTGAGCAAAACCATCGAAACCATCGTCAAGATATTCTGTTTTGCATAGCAGCTGATTGTCAGGATCTAAGAGCCAGAATTCGGGCTTTTGTGAGAGTGGGAAGGTGAATGATTGATCACGTTTGCTGATTTCAAGGGGGAATACAAACGCCGTTTTTTCAGTTTGAACCAGCATCATGGTTTTCATCACATACGTGTTTCGGTGGCCTTGGGTCTGAAGTAAATTAAAACGTATGGATTTTGCGGTTGAATCCCATGTTGCAGACACTTGCATCTCCGGATTTTCGCCTGTAAAATACCATTGATTGAAAAATGGGTGTAAGTCTCGGCCGGTAACGGATTCCATTGCCAGTCTCAGGTGATCGACCTCAGCAGCGCGGAAGCGGTTGTCGGTCAGGTATTTTTTCATTCCCTCTCTAAAAGCAGCATCTCCAATTTCGTGGCGGAGCATGTGCAATATGAGCGCTCCTTTTTGGTAGCTGACGATATCAAAAACATCATCAGCCCTATGATAAACATACCGCACCAGTTTTTTATCTGGACTGCCCATTCTGCTATTCAGGCGGGTATATAGTCTAAATTCTTCCAGTAATTCGTCTGCATTGGCCTTGCCATATTTGTGTTCCCGCCACAGGTATTCGCCGTAGGTGGCGAAACTTTCATTGAGGGTGATGTTGCTCCAACTTTCTGCAGTAACCAAATCACCAAACCACTGGTGAAAAAGTTCATGGCTTATATAGTCTTCATAGGTTTCATCTCGGAATTCTTCCTCTGTGGTTTGCAGGTTTTCCATGTGCACAGTGGCAGTGGTGTTTTCCATGGCACCGCTCACAAAATCTCGCACTACCACCTGACTGTATTTATCCCAGGGATAATCAACACCTGTGTATTGGCTGAAAAACTCCATCATTTCGGGTGTGTTTCCGAATATTGTTTTAGCACGGGATGCATAGGTTTTTTCAACTAAGTAAGAAACGGGTTTGTCGCGCCATTTGTCCTGGATCTCTGCCCAGTCTCCAATGGCCATCATGGCAAGGTATGGAGCATGGGGCAGTTTTTGTTCCCAGCAATCGGTGCGTGTGCCGTTGTTGTTTTTTACGGAAGAAATTTTAAGGCCGTTACTCAGGCTTACCATGCTGTCTGGGATTGTCATGCAAATTCGCTGGGTCATTTTTTGGTTGGGCGCATCGATGGTGGGAAACCAGCGGCTGTTACTCTCGGTTTCCCCCTGTGTCCATATTTGGCGGGGTTTTAGCGGGTCGGAGCCATTGGGATTGATAAAATACAGGCCGCGGTCGCTGGTGATGGCAAAGCCCACGTCAACATCGCCCTCGTAGGGTTTTGCTTTATATTTAATCTTGAGATTTACCACAGGATTCGTGGCAGAGAAGTTAATCCCGGGACGAACTACCAAATGCAGGCTATCTGCATAGACAAATGGCATGGTTTTCCAGGCATCGTTTTGCTTCATTTGAACAGAATGAATGTCCATTTTTTTAGCATCGAGCAGGATGCTGTCGGTTTCATAGAAATGTAGTTTCAGGGTGATTTCTGCTTCACCCAAAAGTTGTTTTTTGGCAAAATCGAAGCTAACATACAGGTTGGTATGTTGCAGGTCCCAATCGCTGTAGCGGGCTGATCGGTAATTGGATGGCAGTATTTCATTTTCGCCGGTCCAGGTGGCTGCGGCTATAGCTGCTGCACTGTCCTCAGCCACGCTGTCAATGGCCCATTCGTAGTTGTTTTCACGAAACAGGCTGCAGGAGGCTAAGACGGCAATTGAACAAAGTATCAGTGTTAGTTTTTTCATTTAAATTTATTTATTGAAGATTTCCCAGGCTTTTTCGGCCTGTTTTTGAAGCATGAGCATGCCATTAAACGCTTTGCTACCGAGGTTTGTTACCTTTTTCATCAATGATGTATTTTCGGGATTATAAACAAGATCGATAATGGTATGATTTTGGGAAATAAAATCGAATGGGATTGGTGGGCACTCATCGATGTTTGGATGCATTCCCAGCGGCGTGGTGTTGATGATAAGGTTATGGGTTTTTATGATTTTCTCATCCAGGTTGCCATATAGTATATGCTCTTCCATGGAATTTCGGCTTGCGATGGAATAAGTGATGTTGAATTTTTCTAAAACATAACAGACTGCTTTTGCGGCACCGCCGGAACCTAAAACCAAGGCTCTTTCAGCATTTTCGGCACAAGCAAATTTTAATAGTTCTTCAAATCCATACGCATCTGTATTATAGCCGATTAGCGTGATGTTATTTTTATTTCTCTCGATACGAACTGTATTTACCGCTCCAATTTCTTCTGCCTCAATCGAAATTTGATCGAGAAATGGGATGATATCGGTTTTATATGGGATGGTAACGTTGAAACCGCATAGTTCCGGATGCGCTGCAATTAGTTCAGGCAATAGCTTGATGTTGGAAAGGGGGAAAAGATTGTAATTCCAATTCTTTAAACTTTCCCTGCGGAAAATTTCACCAAACAATTCAGGCGACCTGCTATGGTTTAATGGATTGCCGATGAGGCCCAGAAGCGGCATTTTATTTTTTTGATAATTTGGATTTCAGGAATTGAAAAATCATGGGGCAAATGGAAATGAAAATGATTCCCAGTACCACTTTTTCAAAGTTCTTCATCACCCATTCATTGCTGCCCAGAAGATATCCGGCAATGCTGATGCTGCAAACCCAAAGGACGGCTCCGGCTATGCAATAGCCAATGAATTTTCGGTATCCCATGGTTCCGAGTCCTGCGGCGAAAGGAGCAAAAGTTCTTACAATGGGCACAAAACGGGCCATAATAAGGGTTTTACCGCCGTGTTTTTCGAAGAAAGCGTGGGTTTGGTCCAGGTATTCACGTTTCAGTAATTTCCATTTAAGGTCAAAAATACGCACCCCGATTCGGCTTCCGATGTAATAGTTTGTATTGTCTCCCAGCAGTGCAGCCGCAATTAGCAATGGAAGCAGTATGAATATGCTGAATTCGTTGGCGGGATTGGCAGCAAGTGCACCGGCGGCAAACAGCAGGGAATCACCGGGTAGCAGCGGCATTACTACAAGTCCGGTTTCAACAAAAACAATGAGGAATAGAATGGCATAGAGCCAGTTTCCATATTCGCGAATCCAATTATTCAGGTAATCGTTGAGGTGGGTGATGAAATGCAGGCCGTCGGAGAAAATGTTCAAAATAGTCATTCGTACTGCAATTTTACTTCAAAATAGCGGTTTATTATTAAGAGATTGTATTTTTGAATTATGAAATTTCGTTTGGTAGTTGCGATTTTACTTTTAGTAACAACAACTTTTTCCTGCAAGTCTATTGCTCAAAAACAACCCAAAAAGGCCAGGGCTAAGTCGGGTTGTAATTGCGGTTTTTAAAAAAATTTGTTTTTAGTTTGTATATTATTTGGATATTTTTGTATATTTGAGGGGTGGAGAGGAAAAAATATCCGGAGCTGGAAGAAGGCATGTTTCATGGTTTGCATAAAGCTGTTCATGAGCGTACCGGTATTTCTTTGCCTGTAATTCACCAAGCATTAGCCGAGCATGATGATCGTTCAGCAAAGAAATTGCTGGCAATCCGCACAGCTATAGAAATAATTCGTGAGCGTGCGTACATCAATGAAGAATCTTATATGGCGCCTACATTAGAAACAAAAGCTGTCAATGAGCCAGTTGCGGAATATGCTATGCTGGATTTGGATAGGCTCTACACATACTGGGATTATTTGAAGTGGTCTTTTCTGGATCGTGTGGAATTGATCAAAGGTAAGGTAGTGAAGATGTGCCCTGCGCCCAGTCGCAATCATCAGTTAGTAGTGCGTGTTGTAAACCGGTATTTTGATCAGTATTTTCTTGGCAAGCCTTGCGGGTTGTTTTACGCGCCTTTTGATGTGAGGCTTCCTGTTCCCGGCGCGAAAAAGGACAGTACCGTTGTGCAGCCCGATTTGACGGTGATCTGTGATTTGAGCAAAATAGATGAAAAAGGGTGTTTTGGTGTCCCAGATATTCTGGTAGAAATTCTTTCACCGGGAAATTCCCATCATGATATGAATGTCAAATTCAAGCTCTATGAGTCAAGTGGGATAAAGGAATACTGGATAATTCAGCCTCAGGGGCGCAGCATTTTAATTTATGTTCTTGAAAACAATAAATATGTAGGATTGCCCCCATTTACAGAGGGAACAGAAGCCTGTGGCCGGCTGTTTCCGAAACTTGTATTGCCTGTGGACGCAGTATTTGAATATTTGCCAAAAGAATAGTATTATTATGGTTAATAATCAACAAAAAATCACATATTTTCAGTAATTTTGCACCCCGAATTATAAAATGACAACAGAAACATCTTCATATCTTCCTTACAAGGTCAAAGATATTACGCTGGCCGAATGGGGCCGCAAAGAAATCCGCATGGCGGAAGCCGAAATGCCCGGTTTGATGGCAATCCGTGAAGAATACCGTGGCAGCCAGCCCCTTAAAGGAGCACGCGTGGCCGGATGTCTTCACATGACCATTCAAACTGCCGTTCTGATTGAAACCCTTAAGGAACTGGGTGCTGAAGTTACCTGGAGTTCCTGCAACATTTTCTCAACCCAGGATCACGCTGCTGCCGCTATCGCTGCTGCTGATATCCCTGTGTATGCCTGGAAAGGCATGACCGAGGAAGAATACGAGTGGTGCATTGAGCAAACATTGTATTTCGGTCCTGATCGTCAGCCACTAAATATGATTCTTGATGACGGTGGTGATCTAACCAACGTCGTTCTTGATAAATATCCTCATCTGGCTGCAGGTATCAAAGGCATTAGCGAAGAGACTACCACCGGTGTTCACCGCCTGTATGAGCGTGTTACCAAAGGAACGTTGCCTATGCCTGCAATCAACGTGAATGACAGCGTAACCAAGAGCAAGTTTGACAACAAATACGGCTGTAAAGAATCTCTGGTGGATGCTATCCGCCGCGCTACCGATGTAATGCTTGCCGGCAAAGTAGCTGTGGTTTGCGGTTATGGCGATGTAGGCAAAGGAAGTGCCGACAGCCTTCGTGGAGCAGGAGCCCGTGTAATTATTACTGAGGTTGACCCAATTTGTGCCCTGCAGGCCGCTATGGATGGTTATGAAGTCCGCACGCTTGAGAATGCAATTCCCCGCGTTAATATCGTGGTTACTGCCACAGGAAACTGCCAGATAGTGACTGACAGACATTTTAAAATGATGAACGACAAGACCATCGTTTGTAACATTGGTCACTTCGATAACGAAATTGATATTGCCTGGCTGAACAGCAACTATGGCAGCACCAAATACACCATTAAGCCTCAAGTGGATGTTTACAATATCGATGGCAGGGAAGTGGTTGTTCTTGCAGAAGGTCGTCTGGTGAACTTGGGCTGTGCCATGGGACACCCCAGCTTCGTAATGAGCAATAGCTTCACCAACCAGACACTTGCGCAGATTGAATTGTGGAAAAACCACAGCAATTACGACAACAAAGTGTATGTATTGCCCAAGCACCTCGACGAAAAAGTAGCACGTCTGCACCTTGCCCACATTGGCGCTGAACTTACCGTTCTTACCAATGAGCAGGCCGATTATATTGGCGTGGAAGTACAGGGACCTTTCAAGAAAGACCAGTACCGCTATTAAGATTTATAGTGATTAGAAGAAAGCCATCCGAAAGGGTGGCTTTTTTTGTTTTTAGGATTATAAATTGTGGGATCGCAGTGATTTTACTTCTGCAATAATGCTGTGATAATAGCGATACCAGCGTTGAATGCCCAATTCCTTGGCTTCACGGTGTTTTGCATCTGCGGCCCAGTTTTTAACCGATTCCATATCTTTCCAATAACTGATGAATGATCCGCGACCATTCGCTTTAAAGCTTTCATATCCAAGAAAACCGGGCATTTGGAATGCCAGCTGAATTGTTAATTCATCATATTCGGCGTAGCCTACCAGATCATCAGACAGATAATAATTAAACACCGAGGCAATGAATGGCGCCTCCGATGGTGTATTGTCTTTCCAGTTAATCATATTACAAAGATGGGAATTTGGGTTTGTTAATTTGTTTAATAGTTTGTCCCGTACTGAAAAAGGTTGACAGATTTAAATATTACTTTTGCCGCAATGCTTTCGGGAAAACCTTATCTGAAGCGGGCATTGATGTTTGCATTCGGATTGAAACTTTTTTATCTGTTATTGGGGAATTTGCTGCCGAACGGATGGAATGGGATTGAGCATGTACTGGATGTTTTTGCCCGCAATGATTCGGGGTGGTACCACCTGATTTCAAGGGAAGGTTATCCAACTGTTCCACCTGCGGCCTGGCAGCAGACGCCATTTGCTTTTTTCCCTTTGTATCCAGCGTTGATTGCATTGTGCCGTCAGTCAGTATTGTTGTTTACCCAAAACCCGGATCTAGTATATGTTACGGCATCATTTATTGCACACATACCATTAACGTGGCTTTGGGTGGTAATGCTTTTTACGTGGCTTGAAACTATGGGCATGGAACCCCGCAGGATTTTTGTTTACAGTATCTTTTTTCAGGTTTTTCCATACCATTTCTTCTACCACATGTATTACAGCGAAGTGTTGTTTTCCATTTTGTTTATGTGGACTATGGTCTCATTAGCGCGGAAAAAGTATGTTTTGCTGACACTGGCAGTGGCATTACTTACACTTTGCAGGCCTACCGGTATTGTGTTTTCTGCAGGGTTGGGATTGTGGATTCTGGCCGATAATGGCTGGTTTCGGATATTGAAAGAAAAAGAAAAGATAAAACAAATTGTGGCTTTGCTGGCAGCACCCGGGGCTTTAATTATGTGGATGATATATCTTCATTTTCATTGTGGAGATGCTATGGCCTTTAGTAATACTCAATCAGCCTGGGGGCATGCCTATACCTGGCCATGGGAATCTTTGTTTGCGGGCAGCGGTTGGTATGTGCAGGCTGTATCCGTATATGCGCTATTACTGTTGTTAGTTGCGTACTTATTATTTAGGAAGGCAGGCAGCGGCGAAAGGCTCTTTGTAGTAATAAACGCATTGTTTCCATTGATTACAGGCACTGTTGCCAGTTATTACCGATATTTTTCGGTAATACCGCAGTTTTATGTAAGGCTTTTTACTGTCATTGAGGCGCGGTGGAAATGGGTTGCTGCCATTTGTATGCTCGTTAATATATTGCTGTATTATGTATGGGTAAGCATACCTCCGCCAAATCCAGAGGCATGGCTAACCTACTAATTAGGCAGCTGCAGTTTCTTCTGTTTCAGCAGGCTCATCATCTTCATCGGTAATGTCTTTTTCAATAACCAGGTTGTCGATGATAAATTCCTGTCTTTCCGGAGTGTTCTTGCCCATATAGTAGCTCAGCACTTTTTCGATGCTGCTATCTGCGCTAAGTACCACGGGCTCTAGGCGAATATCCGATCCTATAAATCTTGCAAATTCTTCTGGTGATATTTCGCCCAAGCCTTTAAAACGGGTGATTTCGGGTTTTCCACCCAGTTTTTTTATGGCTCTTTGACGCTCCTCATCATTATAACAATAGAAGGTTTCCTTTTTGTTTCTAACCCTGAAAAGCGGCGTTTGCAGAATATACAGATGCCGGTTTCTCACTAAATCGGGGAAGAACTGCAGGAAGAATGTCATCATTAGCAGCCGAATGTGCATTCCATCTACATCTGCGTCAGTAGCTAAAACCACTTTATTGTAACGCAGGTTATCCACTGATTCCTCAATATCGAGGGCATGCTGCAGCAGGTTGAATTCTTCGTTTTCATACACCACTTTTTTCTTCAGGCCATAACAGTTCAAGGGTTTTCCACGAAGGCTGAAAACAGCCTGAAGATCGGGATTTCTGCTTTTTGTAATGCTTCCGCTTGCACTGTCTCCCTCGGTAATGAAAAGCGTAGTTTCAAAGCGTTTTTCATTCTTTTCATCGGGGAGGTGTACCCGGCAGTCGCGTAGTTTTTTATTATGAAGATTAGCCCTTTTAGCGCGCTCTTTGGCTATTTTTTGCACACCGGCCATGTCTTTGCGCTCACGCTCGTTTTGCAGGATTTTTTTCAGCAACGCATCAGCAGTAGCAGGGTTTTTGTGCAGGTAATCATCAACCTGTTTTTTTACAAACTCAAGAATGCCTGCCTTGATGCTGGGGCCGTCGGGACCCATATCTGCGCTGCCGAGTTTGGTTTTGGTCTGGCTTTCGAAAACAGGTTCTTGCACGCGCACACTTACTGCCGCCGTTATGGAACCACGAATGTCGGAGGCATCAAATTCTTTTTTGTAAAACTCACGAATTGTTTTTACCATGGCTTCACGGAAGGCCTGCAGGTGAGTTCCGCCCTGTGTGGTGTATTGTCCGTTTACAAACGAGTAATAATCTTCGCCATAGCTGTCCGTATGGCTGAAGGCAATTTCTACGTCGGTGCCTTTGGCGTGTACTACGGGGTAGAGCATGGTTTCGGGGTTCACTTTGTGTTCAAGCAAATCCAGAAGGCCGCGCTTGCTGCTGTAATTTTCTCCATTGTAGTTAATGGTGAGGCCGGCATTCAGGTAGGTATAATTCTTTATTTGCTCGCGCAGATAATCATTAACAAACTTGTAGTTTTTGAAGATGCTGTCATCGGGCTCAAAGATGGTAAGTGTGCCGTTATTTTCCTTGGCGTCGAATTCAGTTAGGTCTTCTTTGAGCTCCCCGCGGCAGAATTCGGCTTTTTTGGTTCGGCCATCACGGAAACTTTGCACGCAAAAATACTGGCTGAGGGCATTTACTGCCTTGGTTCCCACACCATTTAATCCCACAGACTTCTGGAAGGCGCGGCTGTCGTATTTTCCGCCGGTATTGATTTTACTCACGCAGTCAATCACCTTGCCCAGGGGAATGCCACGACCGAAATCACGCACTGTTACCCGGTGTTCTTCTACCTTCACCTCTATTTTTTTCCCATTACCCATCACGTGTTCATCGATGGAGTTATCTATTATTTCTTTCACCAGCACATAAATACCATCATCGGCAGCGGTGCCGTCGCCCAATTTACCGATATACATACCTGGACGAAGCCGTATATGTTCTTTCCAGTCAAGACTTCGGATTTCGTCTTCGGTATACCTGGGTGTATTTTCTGTCATGATTGCAATATTATAATTTGATTTGACTTTGCTCCACCATAGTTGTTCACAGTCTTGCTAAATTTGCGCATGCGTTTTTCTATTTTATGTGTGATGTCGGTGCTTATCATAGCATGTCAGACCGAGATGGACAAAAAACTGGCTATTATCCAACCCTATATGCCGCAGGTGCAGGATTCCATGAAAGTAAACCGTATACCCGATTCCATGGCAGTTCATTTTCAACAATTTGCAGCGCAGTTTCCCCAGTATAAAGCCAGTGAAAAGCTATTGTATGTCTCAACACTTATTGCGGAGCGAAGCGGGCGGTATTTTGAGTGTGGAAAATGGTGTGAAATGTATGTGGCGCATTACCCCAAAGGTCAATATGTGTTTCCAGCTATGGTGGCTGCTGCGCATAATTATGAAAAAATCGGGCAGTTTGACAAAGCCATCAAATTCTATGACTTGGCCGCACTGAAAGATTCTAATTCTACTTTGGGAAAGCAATGTGCGCAAACTTCAGCCATGCTAAAAAAAGGCCTGATAACCCCGGAACAGCAGCTGGAGTATATTCTGCAGAATCAAAAGGATACCGCCCAGTAATTATTTCTTCTTTTTCTTTTTGAAATCACCCCGTTTCCAGGCATCCAGGAATTGCATCCATGCCATTGGGCTCAGGTAGTTTTGGGGTGGAGCCTGTTTGTAATAGTATAATTGCTGAACACGGCTCTGGGCAATCATCTGCTGGCTGGCTTTGGCATCTGCAGGTCGGAGTTGAGTTTCTTCCTTCGCCGCTTCCAGTTCCAGGTTTTTTCGTGCAATTTCGTAGGCGTCATCGGGTGGAGAGGTGTTAACAAACTCGTGGTCGAAAAAGGATTTTGAAGGCAGTGCCCTGATGAAAATAACGGGTAGATTTATGGTGTCCTGCACCATGGTTTTTATGATGTTATACCTATTGGAGGTGAGCGTATCCGGGATTACATGCCATGAGGCAGTTCTTTCAGCTTGGGTAAACCACAAAGTATCGCCTTTCTGGGCCACTATATCGAAGTGTCCGAGCAAATCTGTGTAGCCGGCAAGACCGCGTCGGCTGTTTTTAATGGCTACGTAAGGAATGGGCTTGAGGCTGTCTGAAGTGAGTACCAGGCCTGTGAAAAGGATATATGGATTAAGACTTTTTTG
This sequence comes from Sphingomonadales bacterium, assembly GCA_016872175.1. Classification (GTDB taxonomy): domain Bacteria; phylum Bacteroidota; class Bacteroidia; order NS11-12g; family UBA955; genus RGEC01. Next base: position 17,777 of record VHBA01000010.1, read on the forward strand.
TGCTTTTATATTATTTGGAACAACACCAAGCAGGCACGAGCATCCGATAATTGCATTTCTGAACATGTTTTTATATCTCAATATACGCATTTTGCTTCACATTACCAAATTTACCATCCATATACCGACCATAAAACACCGGCAATGACCGTGCCAAGGACAATCAGCGGCGGTGAAATTTTTTGGGAAAAGATGAGAATGCAGGTAAGTATAAAGATAACAATGTCTGAAGCATCTGATTGAATATTGGAAATGCCACGCCAGAAATGCTCATTGATAATGAGTGCGGCGGAAAGAATAAAGCCGACGGATACGGCAAATATTCCGTCGAGTGAGCGTTTGATAATGGGGTAGGCTTGCAGTCTGTTCCAAAGCGGGAAAGCGAAGAAAACCAGCAGAATTCCGGGAAGGAATATGCCTACAAGGCCTATGACGCAGCCCAGCAGCTGCCCGTCGAAACCAAAACCCGAAGTGCGCATGGCAATTCCATTAAGGTAAACCGCCAGGTTAAAGTTGGGACCCGGCATGCCCTGAATTAGTCCTAGTCCGGTGTTTAGTTGTTCAATACTCATGTAGGGCTTATGGTACACATAATGTTCCATGGCCATGGCACTGAGGATATTTCCGCCACCGAAAGATAATGCACCCATACGATAGGTGTTTTCGAACAAAACAACGGGTTTGCTTAATCCAAGTGTATCCTCATTTGCACTTAAAACCATACCCAGTCCGCCAATTAGGATAAAAATTAAAAGAAACAGACTAAGATTTGCCCAGCGAACTTTTCCAAACGGCTGGGGATTGGGGGTGAATTGTCTGTTTCCGAAATTGCTGCTGATAACACCGCCGATAAGCACCCCAAGGGGGAAAATCAGGGGATTACGAAACAGGAAACCGGCAATGCCGGCCAAAAGAGATATTAGGTAATTGATATTGTCTTTTCTAATTAGCTGAAACATGCTATAGACCGCATAGCATAGGAAAGCGGCGACCATAGGCTCCAGAAAGCGAAGGTGGCCATTGCTGAGAAAAGCAGGGGAAAGGGTAAACGCCGACATGATCAGCGCCCCTGGCAAAACCCAGGCCAACAGGGTGAGAAAAGCCAGTCCGGGACCACCCAGTTTAAATCCGACAGCAGTGATTGTTTGCGTTGTGCTGGGTCCGGGAAGTATGCTGCAAAACGCATTAATGTCAATTAATTCTTCCCTGGTAAGAAACTTTTTGTTGTCTACCAGTCTTTTACTGAAAAGCGGAATATGCATTTGCGGTCCGCCGAATGCCGAACAGCCTAGCCAGAAAGCAGATTTGAGAAACTGCCACTGCCTGAGTTTGCCTATTTTTGCACCGCTATGTGGCATTTCAAAAACAAAACAACGAAAATATGGGCAAATATTACAGTTTTAATGCCTGTTTTTATCATATTTTTAAGCGCATGTGGTGGCAATCAGGTTTCGGAAAACAGGGCAGAATGTATCACGCTTGCTGATTCTCTAAAGTGGTCGTTGCAGCAAATCCGCAGCAGGTTTGATTATAAGATCAATGAGATTGATGAGCGGCGTCATGAAATGGACAGCGTTTTGCAGTGGCTCAAATTTGCCGATGACAATAAAATTACTACTGAAATGCGGTCACAGATTTTACAATACAATACCGTTTACCGCATCTACAAAGATTTTGCACCCAAATACAAAGAATGTGTATTGAAGGCAGAGGAGTTGTTTTACGAAATTAAAGCCGTTGACAAACAGGTAAAAGATGGCGTTTTTGATAATGATTTGCCCTCTTTTGGAAAGGAATACCGTCTCTTGCATGGGCAATTGTCAATGTTAAACATGAAACTTGATGAAGTTTTGGGCAGGTTAAATGCCGTTGAGCCAACCTACAGACGCATAGTCGGGCCGGTAGAGGATTTTGCCGAAACAGCGCATTAAACCCAATCGGCAGGCCAGTAGGTTTTTGACGGGTGTTTAGATTTGAACTGCTTGAGTGCCTCATCGCATTTGGTTGTCCAAGTGGATATTTCAGTTTGGTCCACTGACATTATGCGGTGGTTTTTCATGCGCAGCCAGTTTCTTGCATCTTCAATAAATTGTTGTCCTTCAGATGTAAAACAGGTTTCACAAAAGCGTCTGAAAATGTATTCCGTTGCCCATGCTGTGGGATGGGCAAGGTCTTCGGCATAGAAACGATGATCGCGCAATTCCTCAGTCTGGATTTCGTAAGACGGGAAATATAAAATTTCAGGGTGTTCTTCTCTCAGTGTGGCCAGTGCACTGATTAGGCGGCTTTTACTGATAGTATTTTCCAGCATGCCATCACGCAGGTGTTTAACAGGACTTATGGTAAAAATAATTTTTATTTCGGGGTTTATCAGCCGCAAATAATATATGCAGTCTTTGTATGCTTTTAATATTTCAGTTTCAGTAAGTATTCTGGAGGTAAATTCATGGCCTGGGATTTTGTGGCAATTCCCTACAATCATTTCAGGTTGGTTCATTTGCCACACCTTGGCTGTGCCTGGTGTAATAATGGCAATATCGGCATTAATCAGAAAATCGTGTGCAGTTTCAATTTGACTATTGATTCTTGAGGCAAGCACTTCAGCATCCCTGTGTTTGTAGCTTCCATGGTGATGCATGCTGTGAAATTCTCCGTTATGATAGGTGAAATCATGAGTTGTGAAGCGGTATTCGGTGGCTATTTTTTCAATGCAAAATGCAATGCTGTGGGGGTTGAATAATGTTCCAAAAGGGTTGTTAATACAGTCTAAACCACAGTATTTTAGATAATTGAATATATTTTCTGAAAAGCAGGAGCCAACAAAGAAAATACGGGAGTTGTCATCCGCAATTGTGTTGGGTTTAATCAAAAATTCTGTTTGGAGTCTGTTTTTTAAAATTTCTGAAGACATGCCTGCAAATTAAGCATTAAGATGTCTTGGCCATATATATTTGCCCTATGGATATTGACTTACGCAAAAAAGAAAACCTGCATGTGGTTTTCTGGCTCGTTAAAGATTTTGCATGGCTTGCAGGCCTGAAATGGCTGGGCTTAGGAATGGCAGTGCCAACGGTACTTTTGTCTTATTGGCTAACTTATAAAAGCCGTTCCAACCGTTCGGATTTTTTTCACAACATGGCCGTTTCTTTTTGGATTACCGGAAATTCAATGTGGATGGCAGGTGAATTTTATTTTGATGATACAAAAAGGCATCTCGTGATTCCAGTATTTGTAGCGGGATTGACAGTAATCGGATATTTCTATTTGACGGAATATTTAAACAAAAAGAAAAACCCCGCATAAGCGGGGTTTAATAGGAAAACAAACGGATTAGCGTTGGCATTCATAAAACAATTGCCATTGCTTCTCAGTTAATATGGCTCTTAATTCGCGCAAGAATTTATTGTAACATTCTTTAAGTGCTTTTTTCTCTTTTTCCATGAGTTTTTCGGTTGCCTCTTTGAAATTTAATTTTTCTTTTTCAACAGCATTTTCATACTGCCGTTTTGTTAGATAACCATTGAGATAGCTTCTTTTCAGCCTGTTCAGTTTTTTCTCGTGCTCGGCTTTTAATTTATTGTAAGCCTCACGTGTTCTTTTGACTGCTGATGCTTTGCAATCATCATACCTTTCCAAGGCTTTTTTAATGCGAATTCGCTGGTCGTCTTTCAATTCGAGTTTTCGCAGACAGTCCATAAATGAGCCCTCTTTATCGGGAGCAAATGCCGTTGGTTCATTAGGTTGTTTGTCAAAATCTGCGGCGGTTACTGTAAAATCGGGGGAGATACCTTCATTTTCCATGGAAAGAATTCCGTCTTCAAATGTGATTTCGGCATGGTCAATAAATCGATCTGTTTTTGCAACAAGAAGCTCAATTTGATCGTCTGCAGCAGCATCGGGCAGGTAAGATTTTGTTTTCTTACAGTTAATCATAATGGCAGAGATTAAAAAGGCAGTTGCAGTGAGTTTTAAAAATGTGTTTTTCATAATGGTTATTCCTTTCATAATTAATTGGATTTGTATGATTTTGACAAGCTCGCTATTTACAATGTTGCTTGTTTAAAAAAAATTTTTTCAGTAAGCACATAGTCTGAAATAGACTTGTCAAATCTTATTTGTAGGTATTGCGTAACTTCGCGCCCAATATGTCTGAAGTGCAGATTTATCAGCCAAAAAACAATGTTCGTATTGTTACTGCGGCAAGCTTATTCGATGGTCATGATGCCGCCATTAATGTGATGCGGAGAATTATACAGGCTACGGGTTGTGAGGTGATTCACCTAGGTCACGACCGCAGTGTGCAGGAGGTGGTGGAAACAGCCATACAGGAAGATGCACATGCCATTGCCATGACATCCTATCAGGGTGGACACAATGAATATTTTAAGTACATGTATGATTTGCTGAAGGAGCGAGGTGCAGCGCATATTCGCATATTTGGCGGTGGCGGTGGCGTTATTCTTCCTTCGGAAATCAAGGATTTGATGGCTCATGGAATCACCCGTATTTACGGCCCGGATGACGGACGTGAAATGGGTTTGCAGGGCATGATAAATGATCTTGTTCAGCTCAGCGATTACCCTGCCGGTGTTGAATTAAAAGGCAATACAGAGCAACTGAATGTTCTTGCAAATGGAGAAATTGCCACCCTGATTTCTGCTGCCGAAAATCATCCTGAAAAGCATGTAGCGGTATTGTCTCAAATCCGTGAAAAAGCGACAGGCATAAAAACCCCGGTTTTGGGTATTACAGGAACCGGCGGTGCAGGCAAGAGTTCTCTTGTGGATGAACTTGTGCGCCGCTTTCTGGCCGATTTTCCGGATAAACATATTGGTATTATCAGCGTAGATCCCAGCAAGCGCAAAACAGGTGGTGCTTTGCTTGGCGACCGTATTCGCATGAACAGCATTCACAATGATCGGGTTTACATGCGCAGCATGGCTACACGTCAGGCTAACCTCGCCCTTAGCGGTCATGTTGATGATGCAGTAAATATTCTGAAAGTGGCAGGCTACGACCTGATTATCGTTGAAACCAGCGGTATCGGGCAGAGTGATACGGAAATTACCGAACACAGTGATGTGTGTCTGTATGTGATGACACCTGAATACGGCGCCGCTACCCAGCTGGAGAAAATTGATATGCTGGATTATGCCGATGTGGTGGCCCTGAATAAATTTGACAAACGCGGTGCCCTTGATGCACTGCGCGATGTGAGAAAGCAGTTTCAACGCAACCACAAGCTGTTTGATAAAGATACCGATACCATGCCTGTTTTTGGCACCATTGCCAGCCAGTTTAATGATCCGGGAATGAATACGCTGTATTTGTCTTTGATGCAGAAAATTGTTGCTAAAACTTCAGCCTCGCTACAAAGCCAGTGGAAGTCTGCTACGGAAATGAGCGAAAAAATATTCATTATTCCGCCGGCACGCACGCGCTATCTCAGTGAAATCAGCAACAACAACCGCAATTACGATAAACACGTTAAAAAGCAAAGTACGATTGCCGATGCCCTTTACAGTCTTTGGCGCTCCATTGAAACACTGTCAGGCATTGAAAAGCCTGTTGCTGAAGGTGTTGAAGCATTTTTTGCTGCTGTAAAAACACAGCTTGAAGGGAAGCCCAACTTTGATACCCTAAAAGTTCTGATGGCAGAATTTGATGCTCTGAAACGCGGTCTTGACGGACATGTGTGGGACATGATTCAAGGCTGGAATACTGAGGAACAGAAGTATAAAGATGAGAACTATGTTTACTACGTAAGGGGCAAGGAAATTCTCGTACCCAACTACACCCAAAGCCTCAGTCACCTGAAAATACCCAAAGTGGCCATGCCGCGCATGCAAAGTTGGGGCGACAAAGTGCACTGGGCGATGCAGGAAAATACGCCCGGGTTTTTTCCTTACACCGCAGGTATTTATCCTTTCAAGCGCGAAGGTGAAGATCCAACCCGCATGTTTGCCGGCGAAGGCGGACCGGAACGAACCAATAAACGTTTTCACTATGTGAGCCTGGGAATGTCTGCCAAGCGCCTGAGTACGGCGTTCGATAGTGTTACACTCTATGGCCGTGACCCCGACACAAGGCCTGATATTTACGGGAAAATCGGAAATGCAGGCGTGAGCATTTGCTGTCTGGATGATGCCAAAAGGCTTTACAGTGGCTTTAATCTTGCTGATCCCAAAACATCGGTGTCCATGACCATCAATGGTCCGGCGCCTATGATGCTGGCTTTCTTTATGAACGCAGCTATTGACCAACAGTGTGAGTTGTATATCAAAAAGAATGGCCTTGAAAAAGAGGTGGAAGCCAAGATTGCGGCCATTTATGCGCAAAAAGGGGTTTCTAGGCCTGTGTATCATGGCGATTTGCCGGAAGGCAATGATGGTTTGGGTTTGATGTTGCTCGGAGTAACCGGCGATCAAGTGCTGCCCCGTGAGATTTACGAAGAAATAAAGGCCTGTACGTTGAGTCAGGTTCGTGGAACTGTTCAGGCAGACATTCTGAAAGAAGACCAGGCCCAAAATACCTGTATTTTTAGTACAGAGTTTGCCCTTCGTCTGATGGGCGATGTACAACAGCATTTCATCACCAATAAGGTTAGGAATTTTTACAGCGTAAGTATTTCAGGTTACCACATAGCTGAAGCCGGAGCCAATCCCATCACCCAGCTTGCATTTACGCTGGCTAATGGTTTCACGTATGTGGAATATTACCTCAGCCGTGGCATGCATATAGACGATTTTGCTCCCAACCTGAGTTTCTTTTTTAGCAATGGAACCGATCCTGAATATGCTGTTATTGGCAGGGTAGCCAGGCGCTTGTGGGCCAAGGCCATGAAGCTTAAATACGGTGGAAATGAGCGCAGCCAGATGCTGAAGTATCATATCCAAACCAGCGGCCGCAGTTTGCATGCTCAGGAAATTGATTTCAATGATATTCGAACTACACTGCAGGCGTTGTATGCCATTTATGACAACTGCAATAGTTTACATACCAATGCCTATGATGAAGCCATCACCACGCCTACAGAAGAAAGCGTGCGCCGGGCCATGGCCATTCAGTTAATTATTAACAGGGAATTGGGTCTTGCCAAAAACGAAAACCCATTACAAGGCAGTTTCATCATTGAAGAGTTAACGGATTTGGTAGAAGAAGCCGTGCTGACTGGATTTGATCGCATTACAGAGCGTGGGGGAGTTCTTGGTTCTATGGAAACCATGTACCAACGCAGCAAAATTCAGGAGGAAAGCCTGTATTACGAAACCCTTAAGCATTCCGGAGAATTACCTATTATCGGCGTGAATACCTTTCTGAGCAGCAAAGGTTCGCCCACAGTATTGCCGCAGGAGGTAATACGCAGTACCAAAGATGAGCAAGACAGGCAAATAGAGACAGTGAAAAACCTGCATCAAGGAAACGAAGATGCTGCTCAGACAGCCTTGAAATCCATTCAGGAGACGGCTATTCAAAACGGAAATGTATTTGAGCAACTCATGGAAGCCGCCAAGGTTTGTACACTGGGACAAATTACGCAGGCACTGTTTGAAGTGGGCGGACAGTATCGTAGGAATATGTAATTCCGCTTTTCTCTTACTTCTGAAAAATCACCGGGATTGATGTATCTTCGGCCTTATTTTTAATTTTTTATTTTATGAGTGATTTTATGTTTGATTTAGCGTCTGAATTTGTTTCTTCCACCCGTGCGCACATCTATTTGTCTGGAAAAGCGGGAACCGGTAAAACTACTTTTCTAAAAACTGTTGTTCCCTCCTGTGGTAAACGTTTTGTGGTAGCCGCGCCAACTGGCGTAGCAGCAATCAATGCCGGCGGAGTTACCCTGCATTCCTTATTTGGCTTGCCTACCAAGGCGTTTATTCCCTCTGCTGATCCGGTAGATCCCAACCTTGCCAATAATACCCTGATGATGATGCGGCATTTTCGCTATCCTGCCCAAAAGCTTGAACTGCTGCGGGAACTGGAATTGCTGGTTATCGATGAAGTGAGCATGGTGCGCATGGATATTATGGATGCCATTGATTTGTCATTAAGAACTGTTAGGAGAAATGCCGAACCCTTTGGTGGTGTGCAGTTGCTACTGATTGGAGATTTATACCAGCTGGCGCCCGTGGTGAAGGAGGATGAGTCAGGTTTACTGGGTCAGTATTATGGCGGTAGATATTTCTTTGATTCGCTTACGTATAAAAAAATAAATCCTGTGCAATTGGAACTGGAAACCGTTCACAGACAGACCGAACGGCAGTTTGTGGGTTTGCTCAACCGCATCAGGCATGCCGAATTTGACCGCGACGACTACGAAACCCTTATGCAATATTACCAGCCTGAGTTTGAGCCTGAAAAGGAAGCGGGATTTGTAACACTCACCACCCACAATGCCACTGCAGACCGTATGAATGAGGAGGCCCTCAGAAAACTGGATGGGGATGAAAAATACCTGGTCGCCAAGATTTTTAAAGATTTTCCGGAAAACCTTTATCCCACAGAGAGTGCACTGAGGGTGAAACTGGGTGCTCAGGTAATGTTCGTAAAGAACGATACATCTTCCGAGAAACAGTATTTTAATGGGAAAATCGGGGTGATTCATAAAATTGAAGAAGCCCACATTGAGGTGCATTTTCAGGATACGGGCGAAATTATTAAGGTAAAACCCGAAACATGGGAGAATAAACGATATGTACTCAGCAAAGCGGGTGATAAACTTGACGAAGAAATTCTCGGCAGTTTTGTGCAGTACCCCATTCGCCTGGCATGGGCCATCACCATTCACAAAAGCCAGGGATTGAGCTTTGATAAGGCCGTGATAGATGCCGGAAAATCTTTTGCGCCTGGTCAGGTGTATGTGGCCCTCAGCCGCTGTCGCAGTATGGACGGGCTGGTGCTGAAAAGTGAGATCACCTCGCGCAGCATCCAGTGCGACCATCGCATTGTGGAATTTAGTGCCATGAAAACGGGCCGAGCCGCGCTGGAAGACCGGCTTTGGACAGAACAGCAATCGTATGTGCGTGCCCGACTGCTTAAGGTTTTTAATTTTGAAGAACCCTTGTTTCAAATGCAGGGCTGGCGCGATGAAAACAGGGAACTGACTTCTGCTTTGCCAAAAGAAGTGTTTGAAAAAACTGATAATTGGTCGGCTGAACTGATGGGCATTGAGGAAGTTGCCTTGCGCTTTCGCAGCGAGATTATGCAGATTTTCCCCCATGATTTTGAGGATGAGCAGCAGGTAGCAAAACTGGCAGAACGCATCACCAAAGGCGCAGATTATTTTGCAGGGCAGCTGCACAGCAGGGTCATATTGCCTCTGACATCGCTGCATCAGTCTCTTTCTGTTCGCTCACGCGTGAAAAAGTATTTTGAAAAAGCTGATACACTGCTGGAAAGATTGTGGTTTTGCTTGAATAACCTTTATGGCATGCGCTTGAATGGCGCTTCATTGTACACGGGCGATAACAGAATTGTTCGTCATGCGCCTGAAATACAGGTGAAAACAACAGCAAAGCCGGGTAAAGCCCCCAAAGGAGAATCGCAGGAAATTACTTTGCAGCTTCACCGCGAGGGACATTCCATTGAAGATATTGCACAGATGCGTGGGATAACTGCCGGTACGGTAGAAACACACTTAGGACATTGCATCGCAACAGGTAAATTGTCAATTGATGAGCTGCTAACACCCGAACAAATTCAGGAAATAACCGCTGCTTTTGAAAAAGCACCTGAACCCAATCTTACCTCTGTGAAAAGTCTTCTCAATGAAAGTTATAGTTTTGGAATGCTTCGCTGGGTAACCCAAAGCCGTGACCATGAAAAAAACTGACATCATCACACGGCTTGCTCCTACTCCCAGTGGTTATTTGCACCGCGGCAACTATTATAATTTTTTGCTTAACTGGCTGTTTGCCAGAAAACAGGGCGGAAAGGTTTTTTTGCGCATTGATGACCTGGACTCTGACCGGGCAAAGCCCGAATTTGTTACAGCCATTTTCAGGGATTTAGAAGCCTTGGGCGTTGACTGGGATATAGGTCCTTCGGGACAGGATGATTTTTACAAAAACTGGTCACAAAAACACCGTACCGACCGGTATGTTGAATTGATAAAAACATTGTCAGATAAGGGTTTTACGTATAACTGCAATTGCAGTCGAAAATCACTCAACGAACAGGGTTTTTCGGGCGAATATCCGGGATTTTGTCGCTCAAGAAACTTGGTTTTTCAACGAAATGTCACAGCCATTCGTTTCAATCGAGCAACATTTGGTTGCGATGCAGGTGATCCGGTCATACTCAGAAAAGAGGGTATACCGGCCTATCATATTGGGAGTATCTGCGATGATATCGATTATAATATTACCCATGTTTTTCGGGGAAATGATTTGTCTGATTCCACCCAAATACAGCAAGAAATTGCGCAGGCTGCCGGTTTACCCCGTTTTAGCGAAATAAAATTTCAGCACCACCGTCTGCTTATGAGTGATACAGGGCAAAAGCTATCCAAATCACTGGGAAATGCAGTTGATGCCGGGCATAAAACAATTTTTGCTGATTTCGCGCTTTGGATGGGCCATTCACCCACGAAACCGTTGCCCAAGAATCTAACTGATTTGCTGGAATTGCCATTGTCAATAATTTGAAGAAATCCGTGCAACAGATATGGGTATTTTCGTGACTTCATGTTTGAAAAACGCATTGCCGCTGCACTCAGTATTCGAGAGTCTCAGGTAAAAAGCGGAAACGAATCAGCCTTACCATGAAATTTAGCGGATGATTGTGCAGGGAAAAGGCAGTGTAAATCCAACAAATAGCAGCCTTAAACCGCCAACTTATGCGTAATTTTGCAGTATGACTCAACCCGTTTCAGGACCACGTATCGTAACAGCCCCAACAGGCACAACACTCAACTGCAAAGGATGGATTCAGGAGGCTGCTTACCGCATGATTCAGAACAACCTGGATCCGGATGTGGCCGAAAAACCCGAGGATTTGATTGTGTATGGCGGACTTGGAAAAGCTGCCCGAAACTGGAAGGCGTTTGATGATATTTTAAAATCCCTTCGTGATTTGAATGACAACGAAACGCTGATTGTTCAGAGCGGAAAGCCTGTAGCGATATTGCCAACCCACAAAGACTCGCCGCGTGTGCTTATCAGCAACAGCCAGCTGGTGCCCAACTGGGCCAACTGGGATCATTTCCGAGAACTCGAAGCCAAAGGACTGATTATGTACGGTCAAATGACCGCAGGCAGCTGGATTTATATTGGTTCACAGGGCATTGTGCAGGGAACTTATGAAACCTACGCAGAATGTGCAAGACAGCATTTTGGCGGTTCCTTAAAGGGTACTTTGAACGTTACCGCCGGTTTGGGCGGAATGGGTGGAGCCCAACCCCTGGCCATAACCATGAATGAAGGCGTTGCGCTGGTGGCTGAAGTAGAGGAATGGCGCATCAGAAAGCGTTTGGAAACCCGCTACCTCGATGTGATGAGCCGCGATGTGGATGAAGCCATAGATGTGGCGCTGTCCGCCAAAGAAAAAGGCGCTGCTGTGAGCATTGGCGTGCTTTGCAATGCCGTAGAACTCTTGGAAAGGCTCATTGCCAGAAATATCACACCGGACACACTTACAGACCAAACCAGTGCCCACGATCCGCTGATTGGATATTACCCCCAAGGCATGGATGTGGAAGCTGCCGATAAACTGCGCCGACTGGATCCTGAAAAATATACCGCGCTCAGCTATGATACGATGGTTCACCATGTGAAACTGATGCTGGAGTTGCAACAGCGTGGCAGCATTACTTTTGATTATGGAAACAACCTGCGTGGTCGTGCTTTTGAAAAAGGATTAAAAAACGCCTTCGATTTTCCCGGATTTGTACCTGCTTTCATTCGCCCTTTATTCTGCGAGGGTAAAGGCCCATTCCGTTGGGTGGCGCTGAGCGGTGACCCCGAAGATATTTATGTAACCGATCAGGCTATTCTGGAACTTTTTCCCGAAAACCAGAGCCTGAAACGCTGGATGACCATGGCACACGAGAAAATTGCATTCCAGGGTTTGCCTGCCCGCATTTGCTGGCTTGGACAAGGTGAAAGAGAAAAAGCCGGATTGAAATTCAACGAATTGGTAAGAACAGGAAAGGTAAAGGCACCTATTGTTATAGGTCGCGACCACCTCGATACTGGCTCTGTGGCTTCACCTAATCGTGAAACGGAAGCCATGCTCGATGGCAGCGACGCCATTGCCGACTGGCCGATTCTGAATGCATTGGTTAATACAGGTGGCGGTGCCAGCTGGGTAAGCCTTCATCACGGCGGTGGTGTGGGTATGGGTTATAGTATTCATTCCGGTATGGTCATCGTAGCGGATGGAACCGATGATGCAGAAGCCCGCCTAAAGCGCGTGTTGCATAACGATCCGGGTATGGGCGTAATCAGACATGCCGATGCCGGCTATGAAATTGCCCTTGAAACATCACGCAAGCACGGTCTGGATTTAGCTAGCCGAATCGGCTGATTTTTATTGCCCGAAGGGCTGATTAAACTCCTCTGATTTTGTTTGGGATGAATTTAACTTCACATTGTGAAGCACACCCGATTTTTTATTGTAACAGCACTAGCAATCGTCTTGTAAAAAGAAAAACAACAACGGGAACCCTAATGATATCTGGAATTTTGAGACTCATAGAAAGTTTCAAAACCATACGCAGATATCGCAGAAATCCCTATCTCTAAAAAGGTTGTGCAGGCCAAATATCATCCCATTGCAGGGTGCGGTGCGTACCCTTGAAGTATTGTTTTCTTTGTTTCGCAAACCATTGCCACTGAATTCCGGCATTCATGCCACCAATCGCATTGTTTTTGGTTTCTGTATTGAAAATTACTTCAGCAAAAATATTTATTCTTCGTTTATCGTTTTCGGCAAACCTTACGAGTTGAACGGGAGCCATAACTTGTGTTTTAGGAAAATAAGTGTTGGGTAGCCCTCCGGTTAACTGCCAGTCGCTGCTTTCGTAAAATTTCCTGCGAAAAAGTATGCCTCCGCCAAGTTCCAGGCCTGTTTGTTTGCGTGTAGTATAGAGGCGTAAATTCAGGTTCATTCCGGCACGCAGGTATTGTGCGCGGGCTGTTTGCAATGTGTTTCCGGAAAGGTTCTTTTCTGTACGTAAAATACAATATTCCCATCCTGTATGCAATGTTGTGCTAAGTATGGGTGATAATATTGGAATTCTACCATCAAGGCGAATACATAGGTCAGGCGCAGTCCCGTTTTTGCCTTTGAGTTTAAAGAAGGCTCCCGGATTCATTCCAATGCCACCAGAAACAGGCTCGCCCTGCCCAAATAAGGCTTCCTGAAAAGAGAATACAGTGATGAAAAAGGATAGGAGAAGGAATCTGCGTTCCATCTTAAAAAACAATAAAATTATATGAAAAAACGGCGCAGGAATGATGCTTACGGCTGGTTTCACTGTATAGCAGCCTGAGGTAATTTCAGAAACTGAAATCTTATTTGGATTGTTCAGTTGCCTGACGCTCTTTCTGACTTTTCTTTGCTTTGGGGTTGAAACTGGCTGCCAGCAATGATATTGCAAAAATCAGTATGGCTCCGCCCCAGGTTATTTTCTCAACGACATCCGTGGTCTTTTCAACACCAAATATCTGGTTGCCCTGACTAAAATTAGATGAAAGTCCGCCCCCCTTTGGATTTTGAACCAGTATGATTAACATTAGCAGTATAGCAACAATGATTCCGAGAATGAGTATGATGGTCATGGGTTATTTTCTTTTTTTATGTTTTGAATAAGGTCTGCAAAGTACGCATTTTTTTCGGGAAATTTCAACATCAATCGTTCATAAATTCTAATAGCACCGTCTGTATTGCCTTGCTGTAAATAGACTTTTGCCAGGGTTTCAGTTGCCAGATTTTCAGGAAGATGCTCACTTTTCTTTGCTGCTGTTTCAGGTGTGAAGAATTCTTTTTTTGGTCTTATTACCCCCGGATCTGACTGGATAAACCTGTCAATGATGCTTTGTTGCTGTATTCGGTTTTTTTCGGTAGCCTCCAAAACCTCAGTGCTGGTTTCCGGTTCTTTATTGCTCGCTGCTGGATTACTCAGCCAACTGTAAAAATCTGTAGGATTTTCCTGTTTTTCAGGGTGAATTCCCGGGTAATACTGCTCTATTTGATAAGTTGCCGGAATTTCGAATGATGTTGATTCAAAAACATCTGCCCGGGTATTAATTTCTGTAGATTCTAATTCTATGTCTGGCTGAATAATTCCGCCTGCATCTGCAGTTATTTCAGGCATACCAACCATTGGTTTGTCGGTGTTTTTTGTCTTTTCTGCCCCTGCAAATCCCAAAATAAATGCTTCGTTTCCGGTTTCAAGTGGTTCAATTTCATCAAATACCCATTCTTCAGGGTCTTCAGGAATGAATAATTTGGACACAGCAAGAAACCCAGTCTCAGTTTCTTTGGTAACGCTAATGACATCAGTTGTTTCCGTGGTGGCAATTTCTACAGCTATAATTTCTTCAGACTCATGTATTATTTCTTCAATAGTGATCTCTTCAGGCGCGTCTCCAAATTCAACTTCAGGTTCGGTTGTATGTTGGTTTTCAGCAGGAAGGATTTCAGGAGTAGTATCGGTTTCAATTATTGTATCAGATACAATGTTTTCGGCAGGCAATAATTCAGTTTTTTCCTCGGATTTAACAAGGGTTTCTTCTTCTACAGTTGATGTGTCTGGTTCATTTACAGTCTCTAATTTCTTATTCTGAACAAAATCTGCCAGCCATACCCTGTTCCAAACCCTAAGTGCCGCTTTTTGAATAGCTTCTTCTGCCCTGTAATCACCGGTTTTGTGGTAAAATCCTGCCAGCAGAATAAATGGGGTGGGGAATGCCGGAAATTTGCGACATAATTCTTCCAGTTCCAGTGCATCCTGCCCTGTAATATTATCCGGCTGCTGAACGATATGGGAAAGATGCTCGCTGTTCACAATTACCAGTCTAGGGCTATATCTGCAAAAATTTGCTGAACAATATTATCTGAGATGTCAGAGGAGAGAGATCCTTCCACCGCACTCAGGTTTTTGGAAGCATCATACGTCCTGAAGAAGGAAAATTCTTTGGTTTTGTTTTTTTCTGGATGTTTTTCGCAAAGAAAATCAAGGCGCACAGTAATGGTGAGCTGGTTTTCAGCGGTTCCCGTATTTGAATTTCGTGTGGCAGGCTCAATGCGGTAATCCTTGATCACCCCCCCGAGTTTGTAATCGCCTTCACTGCCTACCAGTTTCAGGCGTGTCTCCGACTGAAACTTGGTTTTTAGTTTCTCGGTAAATTGTAGACTGAGCTGGGGATTGACGATTGCAGCTTCATTGTTGAAAAAATCAACGGAAAAGGTCTGCACATCCTCCGGTATGAAAGTTCCACGCGGGTCATACGCTTTAAAAAATCCACAACCTGCAAAAAGCAGTGCACAAGCAAGCCATTTACTCCAGTTCATATTGTTTAATCTTGCGGTACAGGGTTCTTTCTGATATTCCCAAAGCTTCGGCTGCTTTTTTTCGGCGGCCCTTGCTCTTGGCCAAAGCAATCCTAATCATTTCCAGCTCTTTTTCTTCCAGACTTAGGTTTTCATTAATGGCAGGAAACGATACTGCCTCCACGTATTCATGTTCTATTTCAAGCGGATTTTTGTCGTGCGGCTGAAGGATAATTTCCCCATTTACTGCTGAGGCAATGGGTTTTATCGGCTGCTGATCAATAGCTGCAGGCAGTTGAATAGGTGTGGGATTTTGTATAGATTGGCTTTGCATTACAACCGGTTGGGCTGTACCAGGGTTTTCCAGCATGCCAAATACCAGTTTTTTGAGGTCGGTGACATCCCGTTTCAAGTCTATGAGCACCTTGTAGAAGATATCCCTCTCACTCATTCCCTCGCCGTAGCCTTCTGATTTTCCGAGTAATACGGGTAAGCTGGGTTCTGCCGGAGGTAGGTATTTGGCCACAGTTTCGGCAGGCAGCGTTCCGGCGTCTTCCAGCACGCAGATTTGTTCGGTTACGTTTTTAAGTTGCCGCACATTTCCGGGCCATGAATATTGTGAAATTAATTGCTGGGCTTCGGGTGTTAGTTCTATGTGTCCGCTTCGGTGCGTTTCGGCAAAATCACTGGCAAACTTGCGAAAAAGTAAGACTATGTCCTCTCTTCGCTCAGCAAGTTTGGGGACCCGTAAAGGAACCGTTGCCAAACGGTAATACAAATCTTCCCTGAATTTGCCTTGCCGGGATCTTTCCAGTAAGTCGCGGTTTGTGGCACAAACTACCCGCACATCGGTTTTCTGTACTGCACTTGAGCCTACTTTTATAAATTCACCGTTTTCCAGTATCCTCAGCAGGCGGGCCTGAGTTCCCAATGGAAGTTCACCCACCTCATCAAGAAAAATAGTACCGCCGTTTACGGTCTCGAAATACCCTTTGCGTTTATCTGTGGCGCCGGTGAAGGCTCCTTTTTCATGACCGAAAAGTTCACTGTCTATTGTTCCTTCAGGAATCGCCCCGCAGTTTACCGCGATAAACGGGGCATGCTTGCGCCCGCTAAGCTGATGTATGATTTTGGAAAAACTCTCTTTGCCTACACCACTGTCACCAAGTATCAGCACATTCATGTCCGTGGGAGCCACCTTGATGGCGGTTTCCAGCGCATTGTTCAGCATGCTGCTGTTTCCTACAATACCAAATCTTTGTTTAACTTGAATAAGTTCCATGAATACCCGGGATATAGAATTGCAAATATAAGACCAATATGACAAAATGGCAGTATTTTTTGTTTAAAATATGGCATAAAGCATCTGCTTTAGCGAAGCCCTGTGGTTGTATTGTGTACAACTCGAATGGAAGTGTAAGTAGTTATTGTGTTTTTTCGCACTTCGCATGTCTGAACTGGGTCCTGATGATATCAATGATAGTTTGGAGAATCCAAACAGTGAGCAGATTGATAGTCAGCTCGCTTCTGTGTTGCCTGTTAGTGCTCAATATCGCACCTGGTTTCTGGACTATGCTTCTTATGTAATTCTTGAACGCGCCATTCCGGCGATGGAAGACGGCCTTAAGCCTGTGCAGAGAAGGATTTTACATGCCATGTATGAGATGGACGACGGTCGTTTCAACAAGGTTGCAAACATCATTGGTGCAACCATGGCGTATCATCCGCACGGTGATGCAGCCATAGGCGATGCACTTGTAAACCTGGGTCAAAAAGACCTGCTTATCGATACCCAGGGAAACTGGGGAGATGTTCGCACCGGTGACAGTGCGGCAGCGCCTCGTTACATTGAAGCACGCCTAAGCCACTTCGCCAAGGAAGTGGCTTTCAATGAAAAAACCACAGAGTGGCAACTGAGCTATGACGGGCGGAAGCGTGAACCCGTTACCTTGCCTATGAAGTTTCCGCTTTTGCTGGCGCAGGGTGTGGAAGGTATTGCAGTAGGACTAAGTACCAAAATTCTGCCTCACAACTTTATTGAGCTTTGCGAAGCCAGTATTGATATTCTCAGGGGTAAGAAAACCCAGATATTGCCTGATTTTCCTACCGGCGGACAAGCCGATTTTAGCCAGTACAATGCGGGCAAAAAAGGCGGCAGGGTTCGGGTAAGGGCAAAAATTGATGTAGAGGATAAAGCCACACTTCACATACGTGAAATTCCTTTTGGAACCACAACAGGCTCTTTGATTGAAAGTATCATCAAAGCCAACGACAGCGGTAAAATCAAAATTAAAAAAGTGATTGACAACACCGCAGCCAATGTGGATGTGGAAGTACAGCTGGCTCCGGGCGTCAGTACGGATTTGGCTATTAATGCGCTATATGCCTTCACAGATTGCGAAGTGAGTATTTCACCGCTTGCCTGCGTAATCATGGATGAAAAGCCACGGTTCATGTCGGTGAATGAAATTCTGGAGGAATGTACCCGCAATACCCTGCATTTGCTGAGAAGAGAGCTGGAAATTCAGTTGCATGAACTGGAAGAAAAGTGGCATTTCAGCAGCCTTGAAAAGGTTTTTATAGAAAACCGCATTTACCGCGACATTGAAGAGGCTGAAACCTGGGAAGCCGTGATTAAAGCAATAGATGAAGGTCTTGAGCCATTCAAATCCCGCTTCCGGCGCGAGATTACCGAAGATGATATAGTGCGGTTGACCGAAATAAAAATCAAGCGTATATCCAAGTTCGATAGCTTCAAGGCGGATGAATATATTCGTTCTTTGGAGGACGATATAGCCATGGTGAAGCACCACCTGGAAACCCTTGTGGATTATGCGGTTGATTATTTTAAAAGCCTTATTAAAAAGTATGGCAAAGGCAAGGAGCGCAAAACAGAAATCCGCACTTTCGATACCATTGAAGCCAATGTGGTGGCAGCTGCGAATGTTAAACTATATGCCAACCTAAAAGAAGGCTTTGTGGGCACATCACTGAAGAAAGATGAATTTATAACCGACTGCAGTGACATAGATGATATCATTGCTTTCCGTAAAAACGGCAAGTATATGATTTCAAAGGTTAGCGACAAAACGTTCTTTGGCAAAGACCTTATCCATGTGGATGTCTGGCGTAAAAACGATGAGCGCACAACCTATAATGTTGTTTACTGGGATAGTGCCGCTAAAAGGGCCATGGTTAAGCGTTTTAACGCTACCGGGTTGATTCGGGACAAGGAATATGATGTAACCGGAGGTGTTTCAACAAACGAGGTTCTCTATTTCACAGCCAATCCCAATGGCGAGGCTGAACGTGTGGTTGTGCACCTTAGCAGTATGGCCAACGCCCGCATCAAACAGTTTGATTATGATTTTGCCCTGCTTGCCATTAAAGGCAAAACTGCACAAGGCAATTTGCTCACCCGTTATCCCATACGCCGTTTGGATTTAAAGGAAAAAGGCGCGAGCACGCTGGGTGGTGTGAAAATATGGTTCGACGAAATGACCGGCCGTCTTAGCGGTGAAGCCAGGGGCCAATTCCTAGGGGAATTTGATGGCGATGACAGGGTTTTGGTAATTTACAAAGGCGGTAATTACGAGCTTACCAACTATGAGCTTATTAACCGCTACGAGCCTGATCAGGTATATCTAATTCAAAAGTTCTTTCCGGAGCAAATAATAAGCACGGTTTACCTGGATGGCAAATCTAAAAATTACTTTGTGAAGCGTTTCCTGATTGAAACTACGACGTTGAGTAAAAAGTTTCCATTCATTTCAGAGGAGAAAGGCTCTCAGATGCTTTGCGCAAGCACTGTTGAGAAGGCCTTCGTAAAAGTGACGTCTGAGAATAAAAAAGGGGAGAAGGAAGAGCTTACGTTGCAAATGGATACTTTCATGGACGTGCGAGGCTGGAAAACGCAGGGACAAAAACTTTCTGCGGACAAAATCAAGAAAATAGTGCTTGAGAGTGCAAGAATTGGAGAGGTTCCGGCAAGTGCAGTTATTTCTGAGGAAAAGGAAGATAATGATGGTAATCCGCCCAATCCAGGCGACGAGCCGCAGCTGAATTTACTTTGATATATCCTTTTTATTTTGTATATTTGATATAAATGCGGTCTTCCGGGATTCTTATATTTCTTTTTGTTTTGTTATTTGCCTGTGAGGCAAGTGCATGGGGCTTTCTTGGACACCGCACCATCAATAATCGGGCGGTTTTCGCCCTGCCGCCACAGATGTTTGGCTTCTACAAACAGCACATTGATTACATTACACAGCACAGTGTGGATCCTGATAGCAGGCGCTATATGATGGCAGATGAAGCTTGCCGGCATTACATGGATTGCGACCGTTATGAAAAAGCGGCCCCGCTGGATACCATCCCTCATCGCTGGCATGAAGCCATAGAAAAATATACAGAAGATACATTGTTGAGCCATGGAATTGTGCCCTGGCATTGCCTGGCAATGCTTAGTAGGCTCACCAAGGCATTTGAAGAACGCAACCTTCAGAAAATTCTGAAACTGAGTGCTGATATTGGACATTACATAGCAGATGCCCATGTGCCTTTGCACAGCAGCCGCAACTACAATGGTCAACTGACCGGGCAGGAAGGTATTCATGCGTTATGGGAAAGCCGCATACCTCAGCTTTTTCTGGATTCCTTTGATTTGCTGTCCGGCTCGGCAGTTTATTTGTATAAGCCTTCCGATTACATTTGGGGAACCATGGGAAGAAGTTATATGCTGGTGGATTCTGTACTGCAGCTGGAACGTATTGCCACTGCCATGCATCCGGAAAACAAATTTAGCTTTGAGGCCAGAGGAACTCAAACCATAGAGGTTTACTCAGTTCCCTTTTGCAACGATTACCACCGCATGATGGAGAGTATGGTGGAGCGCAGAATGCGACAGGCCATTTTTTCGGTGGCTTCTTTCTGGTATACGGCCTGGGTGAATGCCGGTCAGCCCAACCTGGAAGGGCTGGGAGGAGAAATCGTTCCCGATCCTGAGGATGTTGAAATTGAAAAAGCCGTAAAGTCAGGACAGATAAAAGGCCGTGAAGAACACGGTAAGGATTAGAAGTTGGGCTTCAGTGAGTATTTGCTGTAGAAATCCAGGATTTCTGATACCGCTTCATCAGCAGTATCAACAAGCCTAAAGAGTTCCAAATCACCTTCACTAATGTAATGATGCTGCTTGAGCAGTGAATTGTGAATGAAATCCATCATGGGAGCCCAGAAGGATTTATCAACCAGCACAATCGGGAATTGTGCCCTTTTATCGGTTTGTACCAGCGTCAATGCTTCAAAAAGCTCGTCCAGGGTGCCAAAACCGCCGGGGAGTACCACGAATCCCTGCGCGTATTTCATAAACATCACCTTGCGCACAAAAAAGTAATCGAAAGAAAGTTCTTTATCACGATCTTGGTATGGATTTGGATCCTGTTCAAAAGGCAGATTTATATTTAAACCTACGCTGGGTCCTCCGCCGGCTTTGGCTCCTTTGTTGGCGGCTTCCATAATACCCGGACCACCTCCTGTGATAATTCCCAAGCCGGCTTCTGATAGTTTTTGGGCGATTTCTTCGGCCAGTTTGTAGTGCGGGTGGTCTTTCTGGGTTCTGGCAGAACCAAAAATGGAGACACAGGGGCCAATGCGCGCCAAAGCCTGATAGCCATCCACAAATTCTGCCATAATTTTGAATATACTCCAACTCATGGTACTGGCTACTTCGGGCCAGCGCTTATTGGAAAATGCACGCTTGATGCGGCGCTCCTGTTCGGGTGTTAAATGTTTTGACATAATTTATTTTTTTGTTAAACCTATAATTTTCATCTCAATTCTTCGATTTATAGCCCTTCCTGCTGCGGTATTGTTGTCACCAATGGGTTTGGTGCTTGCATAACCTGCTGTTTTAATGGCTGTGGCCGGAATACCTGCCTTTACCAAGTAATCTTTTACCGACTTGGCCCTGCTTACGCTTAATGTGGCGTTATGTGCTTCGGTGCCCTGGTTGTCCGTATGGCCGGAAATCTCAACCAGCACATCTGGATTTGCTTTTAACAGGGTGAAAAGTTTTTGAAGTTCGGGTGTGCTTTCCGGTCTAAGTTCAAACTTGTCTGTTTCAAAGAATATATTATTCAATATGACGGTTTGATCCATTTTAATGGGTTTTAACAGTGCTGTCACAAGAAATGGCGAATCGATTCCGGATGGCGTGGGCTGAAAATTTGCGGAGTAAAACAGGTATCCGCTGCGATACACATTCAAACCATACATGCCGTTTGGTTCCAGTGTAGTGAAAAAGCGGGTAGAAGAATCAGATAACGCGGGTTTGCCGGATTCCAGGTTTATCAGTTCTATGCGCCCTGTAATTTCATTTTTGGTTTCGGCATCCATTATAATGCCTTTTACATAAGTAATCGGCATTGGCTTTTTGTCCGCACTAAGTTTTAGGCTGTAAATATCAAGTCCGCCGAAGCCACCAACACGCGAACTTGCTATGTAGGCCTTTTCACCTTTAAAGTCTACGTAAAAACCGGCTTCATCTGCATCAGTATTAATCCCGCGGCCCATGTTTTCAGGATTGGTCCAATTGCCGCCACCCAGTATCTGACTTCTGAAAATATCGTGTTGTCCGTAGCCGGTATGGCCGGAACTGGCAAAATAAAGCGTTTTTCCATCATAGTGAAGGTATGGTGCTTCTTCGTCAGCGCCGGTATTAATGGTTTTACCGAGGTTTTCCGGCTGTGTCCAGTTGTTGTTTTTCCAGTAACTTACCCAAAGGTCTTTTCCTCCATATCCTCCGGGTCTTGCGCTCGAAAAAATCAGTGTTTTTCCATCGGCACTGATGGCGGGCTGCGCATCCCATTGCGCTGTATTAATGCGCTCTCCCATATTCATGCGGCGACTCCAAGCATTCCCTTTTAAAAAACTGTAAAAAATGTCGCAACTACCAAAACCATCCTGGTTGCAAACAGTAAAGAAAATGTAGCGTCCATCAGCGCTTACCGACGTGTATCCCTCATTATTGGTAGTATTAATGCTGCCCGGCAGGGGGCGTGAATTAACCCATGAATCCTGAAATTTTGAACTTACGTAAAAATCTTCCTGTCCATTTACCAATCTGGTGTATATAAGAGTCTCTCCATCTACCGTCATTCCCGGCCAGTATTCATTATCGCCGGAATTGACGCCGGGTCCCAGATTGCGGATATCCAAATCTTCAATGCGCTGTTTGTCTTCAAGTGCAAACCGGCAGCTTTCGCCAAGTTTTTCTGTTGCTGCTTTGATGGTGCCTGAAGCTTTATCCTTTTTTGGGTCAAACCCGTTTTCTGTGGGAACTTTATCAAACTTTGCAAGCAGGTTCAGGGTTTTTTCATTTTGTCCTTGTCGAAAACAATATTTTGCATAATAGTAATAGTGATTTTGAAAATAGGGTTCGTATTTCAGACAGGCATCATAGGATGATCTTGCCAGTGTGGTGTCGTGGTTTCTTTCGGCAATATCAGCCTGCAAAGACCAGGCGTTTCCAAATGTAATATCTGCTTTCAGCGCTTTTATAATATGCTGGAGTGCTAGTGTTTTATTGCCTTCACTGTTTGCCTTGAGTGCATTCATAAAGGCTTCTTCTGCTTTCTTTCTGTTGCCTTTTTGGGCAATGGCACACGATCCCACTAATGTTAATATCAATAAAAAAGCAATTCTCATACTAAAGTTTGTTCAAATTCAATACCATATTCTCACTTCCAGCGAAATGATTTGATTAGATGGCGTATATCTGTTTTCATTCGATCAAAAACCGGTGCCGTAGAATCGGAAGATGTATGGTTGTTGAAGTAAAGCGCTCCCCGCATAAAGTGTTGTATGCTATCTGTGAGAAAGAAATTAATATTGGTTGCAGTATTTCCTTCAATTTCAAACATCATCCCCTTAACCCTTTCTGAAATCCAAATAGGTTCTTCAATTATATCCTCGGCGCGTTGAATATGTTTGTTCACCATCTTTCTTGAATCATTAACCATTGAATCATACTGATCCTGGCTGTTGAATCTATAATACGTAATATGAAGCGTTGCATTGAAGGGTTTGAAATTAAGATTGAACCAATATGGCTGACGCGTATAAACGTTTAGATAGTCTTTCTCCATGTAGGTGTATACAGGAATTTCAAAGGCATAAGGAATTCCCGCCGAATCAAATTTTTTGAAGGCTTCTGCTGGTAAATCTAGCCTTGGATAAGCCCGCTGTTTCGGAACGTAGGAATTGGAATCCCCGCAGGCCGCAAGATACAGTGCGCTAAGCAGTAGACTAATTTTCAGGAGTTTCATGGATGGTTACTTTAATTCGGTTTATCTTGCGCAGATCTGCTGAATCTACACCTAGTGCGAGATTCTTAAACTGGTAAGTTTCACCTCTTACGGGAATTTTACCTGCAAGTTCCGTAATGAATCCACCCAGTGTGTCAGTCTCGTCGCCTGCTTCATCAAAAAAATGAATGGGAAGCCGTGTAATTCTAAGAAAATCCACCAGTGGAATTTTACCTTCAAACAGGTAGGTGTGTTCGTCTAATCGGCTGTACTGTTCCTGAATTTCATCAAATTCATCGTTAAGTTCACCAAAGACCTCTTCTAAAATATCTTCCAGGGTAACGATGCCACAAGTACCTCCAAATTCGTCTACCACAATGGCTAAGTGATTGCGGTTGTGCCTAAATTCATGCAGCAAATCATCAATCATTTTATTTTCGGGTACGAAAAATGGCTGGGTTGTTAATTTTTTCCAGTCAAAATCATCTGATTCAGAAAGATGTGGCAGAAGATGTTTGATATTAAGGATACCGGTAATGGAATCGAAATTTTCCTGGTAAACCGGCATACGGCTGAAGCGCATTTCCTTGACAATTTCAATCACTTTGTGATATGAGGTTTCAGCATCAATGCCCACCATGTCCATCCTGGGTTTCATAATCTGCCTCACCTGAATCTGTGCGATATTCACTATGCCCTTCAGAATGTCTTTTTCCTGCTGTGCATCGCCCGGGTTAGCTGCCATATCTATCGCATGACTAAGTTCTTCAGGCGTTAGTTCGGGGGTTCGCTGTTTGATGCGTTTTTCAATAAAACTGCCCATTTTTACCAGCAATCCGGTAAATGGCCACAAAATAAAAAGAAATGCACGCATAGGATAGCTAAGAAATTTTGCCGAACTGCGGTAATGCTGTGTGGCATATACCTTGGGCATCAATTCTGCAAAAATCAATATGATGAGCGTAACCACTATGGCATCAATGAAAAACCGCAGCCAGGGCTTGTCTTCAAGATCAAAAACAGTTTCATTAAAAAGGGTGGAAACAACCACGAAAGCCACCATACCTAAACTATTGAGAACAAGTATGGTAGCCAATAGATGTTTTGGGAATGAAAGCAGATGCAATATGTTTTTCGCTGATTGTTGCCCTGAGTTACGCAGTTCATCCAGATCGCTTTCCCGGTGACTGAAAAAGGCATTTTCAGAAGCAGCACAAATTCCGGTAACAACAAGGCAAGCAATCATAACGATGCCAAGTGCAATCAGTCCGGGTACATCACCCTGCTGTATGGGTCTTAATATACTGGTAAGCAGATTCAGCGTTTCAGGGCCGGGATCATCCATTAAAGTTCTTTTTTTATGTCAAATGGAAAATCATCTTTGTATTCCGGTCCCTCCGGATTGGAGTTGTTGCGGTTTTCAGGTTCCCTATATCCTGAATCTGGCTCATTTACAACCCTGCCCGGAGTTTCATCATCTTCATGTTTGTTCAAACCGCCCATGGTCTGCATTTGCAGTACCCTAATCTTTTTTATCTGCTTTTCGATGCCTTCTGCATCCGTGTACTTATCGGTGCGGATTTTTCCTTCCACATAAATGATATTACCTTTTCTTAAATAATTTTCCGCCAGACGTGCATGATTATCCCAGAGTTCCAGGTTATGCCACTCTGTGTTTTCCATCTTTTGCCCGTCTTTGGTATAATAATCATTGGTAGCCAGCGTAATATTGGCCACTACACGTCCGTTGTCTAAATGCCTTACTACAGGGTCTTTGCCCAGTCTGCCCAATAAAATTACTTTGTTAATCATGATATTTTAAATTAGTTCCGTTATAAATCTATACATCAATTTGTGAACAGGAAATTCCTGTAATTCTGAAAGTTTAACTTTGAGTTTCCCTTCTTTTTTCTCTTCTACAATATTAGCTTCTTTGCATGAAAATTGCCATAACGTTGCAAAAATTGTTTGATGGCTAAGCTGGTGTTTTAGTTGCAGCGGTTCCTTTATTTCAGTTTCATCGGGTTTTAAAAACCAATCATGAAACGGATTTTTTCTCTGAGTTTCTTGGCTCTGCTGAATATTTGGAAATTCATAAAGTCCTTTCCAGGTGCTGTTTTCAGGTCGCTTTTCAATCCATGTAATCCCTTCACATTCTAAAAATATATAATCAAGAAATACAGTTTTGGGTGCTTTTCTTTCCTTTTTTAAAGGCAGAATTCTTTGCAAATCATGCAGTTTTGCGATGCATGAATTTTGAAGCGGACACTCATCGCATTTGGGATTTTGTGGTTTGCAAATCATGGCACCTATCTCAATCATGGCCTGATTGAACAAAGAGGGTTCGCATGCCTCCATTTGTTTGAAAAGTTTTTCTTCTATTTGTGAATCGGATTTTGGAGTGCCAATTGAGTCATGCAGGCCGTAAAACCTGGCCGCCACCCTTCGAACATTTCCATCAATGGCGGGCATTCTCGCATTAAACGCAAAACTGCCAACCGCGGCTGCAGTATAGTTTCCTATGCCCGGTAGGCGTTTAAGCTCATCTATGTTTTTTGGAAAATTACCCTCGTATGTTTCCATAATTACACGGGCAGCCTTCATCATATTTCTGGCCCTGCTGTAGTAGCCAAGTCCCTGCCATACTTTCAAAACTTCATCTTCTTCCGCTGCCGCCAACGATTGTACGGTTGGGAACTTTGTAATGAAATTGTAATAAAATGGAATTCCCTGTTCTACCCTTGTTTGTTGCAAAATTATCTCTGAAACCCATATTTTATAAGGGTCTAAGGTGTCCCGCCAAGGCAGTTTTCTTGCATTTTCGCAGTACCATGCTTCTATAAAACATTTCATTCTTGTCATTTTTTTGCGAAAGTTTCAGTTGTTATGTTTTTTATTTGCTCAAACAAACATCCCCCTAACAAAAGAAATGACAAAATCAGAAATCGTGAATGAGATTGCAGTCCGCACAGGACTTGAGAAGACGGCCATTGCTGATGCCATCGACAATTTATTTGTGGTTGTGAAGAACGCTATGGTTGGTGGAAACAACATCTATCTGAGAGGATTTGGGACTTTTGAATTGAAACTTCGTAAAACCAAAGTGGCCCGCAATATTAAGCGAAATACCAGTTTGGTGGTGCCAGCACATTACGTAGTCAGATTCAAACCCGCCAAAGAATTTGCTATCCAGGTAAAGGATAGCAAAACTTTATCTAAGATGGTTTCCGGCAAGTAATTGTCATAAATCAAAACCTTAAGGCTAATTTTGCCGCGTGGGAAAAAACCGACGCGTATTTTATTTTATCGCCTTTTTGGCCTTGTTGCTCGTTGTTATTTATTTCCCGAAATTTAAAACGTCTTCGGGCATTCTAAAGCCTTCAAATGCCGCCATAGGTGGTGCTCAGGCATTGCCTCAGGAACCTGTTTCCCGTGAAGAGTTCCTAAATGCAGTTTTCACAGTTTCTCGTCCACCTGAATGGCTGGCCAAAATGCTTTTTCAGCCACTGACAGATTTACCACAGGATTCCTTACAAAAAGCGCTAAAATGGGCGGGTGAAACCGAGAATAAACCTTTATTTAGCTTTATACAAAGTTCGCTGGCAGAAAAACAGGGCGGCGACCAAAATCTCACCAGTGCTGCCCGAAACCTTATTTTTGGTGCCTCAGAAAACATGGATAATCCGGTAGTTGCTGCCTATATGTTTCAGCAAGGAAAAATAATTCTCGATAAATTGCTGAAACTTAACCCAGGTAACATCCCGGCCAGAAATGCATTGATTGTTTACCAAAGCGAATACGAAAACCAACCCATGAAGTTTTTGGGTACATTAAGAGAAACCATTGCATTGGACAGCAATAATGTGGAAACCCGTTTCCTCAGGTTAAATCTGCTTAGAAAATCAGCCCAATGGAAAAAAGCTGCCGATGAATGCCAAAAATTAATATCTTTGCAACCCCAAAACCCTGTGTGGTATTTCCAAGCAAGCGACATATACGGGTTTATGGGAGATTCTGTCAACGCCAAGGTATACTTGAATTTGGCAGTGAAAGTACAAAACAGCAATAAAACACAGTAAATATGCCAAGCGGTAAAAAAAGAAAACGTCATAAGATTGCGACCCACAAGCGTAAGAAGCGCCTTCGTAAAAACAGGCACAAGAAGAAATAATCACCCTAACTAAGGTCAACCCCCTTGTCAAACGAATTAGTCATTCATAAAAATTCGTCAGGGATTGAAATAGCCTTAATCCGCGGTAAAAAGCTTATCGAATTTCATAAGGAGTCTTCAGGCTCCTCGTTTCAGGTCGGTAATTTTTATCTGGCAAAGGTCAAAAAAATTTCTCCAACCCTGAATGCCGCCTTTGTTGATGTGGGTGCGGAGAGGGATGCTTTTCTCACCTATTTTGACCTGGGCCCAAATGTCCATTCAGTAAAAAAGTTTACCCATCTGGTGCAGCATGGAAATATGCAGCAGGCCGATCTGGAGCGATTTACGCTGGAGCCACAAACAGTAAAAACCGGGAAAATAGGTCAAGTACTAAAAGTAGGCGATCGTATTTTGGTTCAGGTAATTAAAGAGCCAATGTCTACCAAAGGACCAAAGGTAACCTGCGATATTAGCCTGGCAGGCCGTTATTTTGTTTTGGTTCCCTTTACAAACACCATTTCTATTAGCAAAAAAATAGGCAGCCCTGCCGAGAAAAAACGTCTCCGTGATCTTGCTACCTCCCTCAAAACTGGAAATTTCGGTGTGATAATTCGTACCGTTAGTGAAGGTGTTGAAATAGAAGAACTTGACCGAGATCTTCGCGCACTCATCAAAAAATGGGATGAACTTAAAAACAAGCTGAAACAGGCCAAAATAACGGACATGGTGCTGGGAGAGGGAAATCGTCTGTTTACACTACTCCGCGATATGCTCAATGATTCATTTACCCAAATTGCGATAGATGATCAGAATTTATTGCAGGATCTGAAGACCTATCTGTTACGCATCTCTCCTGGGAGTGAAAAAATATTGAAACTGCATCAGGGCAAAAACCACATTTTTGACCAGTTTCAGATAAACCGCGCCATAAAAAGCTCCTTTGGGAAAAGTGTTACATTCAGCGGTGGCGCTTATTTGGTTATTGAACATACCGAAGCGCTGCACGTAATTGATGTGAACAGCGGTAATACCAGCTTTGATCCTCAAAATCGCGAAGAAAATGTGATGAAAGTGAACATGGAAGCGGTGGAGGAGGTGGCTCGACAGATAAGGCTACGGGATATGGGTGGAATCATCGTGATCGATTTTATCGACATGAAAGACCCCAAAAAGCGCAACCAACTGCACACCGCTCTGCGCACGGCCATGAAAACCGATCGCGCCAAGCATACCATTTTGCCCATGAGTAAATTTGGTCTGGTGCAAATCACCCGGGAGCGAGTACGTCCTGCCATAGAGATTATTACCAGCGAAGTTTGCCCTTCGTGCAATGGAACCGGACGCATGGAAAGTAGCGTGCAGTTGCTGAATCGCCTGGAGAATACGGTTTCTTATTTGTGGGATAATATGAACCACAAAAACCTTAAACTGAAAGCACATCCGCTGGTAACAAATTATCTGAAACAGGGTTTAATAAGCATTCGCCTCAAGTGGTGGTTCAAACACAAGCGCTGGCTTAAACTGGAAGCCGCCCCCAATTATGGACTTTCCAGGCTGGAATTTTTTGATGAAGCAGGCCACCCGATTGTGGGGGAGTAATATTCCATTGGACACCGTGTAAAAAACTTACTTTTACTGCTACTCTCAGAATGTAACTTTGCAACCTGCATGACACGCACCACCGTTACCGCTGCCCTGCCTTATGCCAATGGCCCCGTTCATATCGGCCATGTGGCCGGCGTTTATCTGCCCGCTGATATATATGTGCGTTACCTGAGAAACTGCGGAAGAGAGGTTGTTTTTATCTGCGGCAGCGATGAACATGGCGTTCCCATTACCCTGCGTGCCCGGAAAGAAGGAATTACACCGCAGGAAGTTGTAGACCGCTACCACAATATCATCGGCAAAAGCTTCAAGGATTTCGGTGTCAGTTTTGATATTTACAGCCGCACCAGTAATGAGATTCATAAGCAAACAGCAAAAGAGTTTTTTGCCGATTTATACAGCAAAGGTGCTTTCACTGAAGAAGTAACCCAACAATTCTATGATCCGGAGGCCGGACAATTCCTTGCAGATCGCTACATTGTGGGAACCTGCCCGGTTTGTGCCAATGAAAACGCCTATGGCGATCAGTGCGAACAATGTGGCAGTACGCTAAGTCCTGCAGAATTGAAAAATCCGCGCAGCGCCCTAAGTGGAGCATCACCCGTGATGAAGCCTACCCGCAATTGGTTTTTGCCGTTGGACGAACTGCAGAAATCTTTTCTGAACGATTATATCGGTGGCAATACCCACTGGAAATCCAATGTGCTGGGGCAGTGCAAAAGCTGGCTGAACGAAGGCCTTAAACCCCGCGCCATGACACGCGATCTGGACTGGGGCGTGGCACTGCCCGAATTATCCGGACACGATGCCGCCGACCTGGCCGGAAAAGTACTCTATGTTTGGTTTGAAGCCCCCATTGGCTACATCAGCGCCACCCTTGAACTTCGCCCCAATGACTGGCAGGAATGGTGGAAAGGAGATACCCGACTGGTACATTTCATCGGGAAAGACAATATCGTTTTTCACTGCATCATTTTTCCTGCCATGCTTCATCTGCACGGCGATGGCTTTGTGGTACCACAGGATGTACCGGCCAATGAATTTTTAAATCTGGAAGGCAAGAAAATCAGCACCAGCCGCAACTGGGCGGTATGGCTGGATGAATACCTTCGCGAATTACCCGGCAAACAGGACGAACTTCGTTACGTACTCTGCAGTATTGCGCCTGAAACCAAAGACAGTGAATTTACCTGGAAAGATTATCAGGCGCGTGTAAACAATGAACTGGTGGCCATATTGGGCAATTTTGCCAATAGGGTAACCGTTCTTACCCAAAAGTATTATGATAGTAAAGCACCTGCTTTTTCAGATGTGCATTTTTCAGCCCAAATAGCTCAAGTGAGAGGTGAGATTGCCGGTTTGCATAAAGATCTATGCATGGCCACCGAAGAATACCGTTTCCGCGATGGTCTTTCTGCCCTTATGAATATGGCCCGTGCCGGAAATAAATTTTTGGCAGAAACGGAACCTTGGAAACTCCAGAAAACCGATCCCGAAGCTACTGCAACAGCCATGGCTTTTGCGTTGGAAATATTAGCCAATATTGCCATTGCCTGTGAACCGTATTTGCCGCATACCCATGAAAAACTATGTGCACAACTGAATTTGTTGCCGCTGGAGTATGTGGTGCGGTCTTTCTGGAACAATGTTACCCTGCTGAAACCCTTTGCTGAAGGACATCCGCTGGGAGAACCCGGTTTGATATTTACGAAAATTGAGGATGAACAGATGGCTGTTCAATTAAAAAAATTACAGGATACATCCATGGAAAATAACGCTTCTACACCCACTACTGAAGAATCTTCATCAAAGCAGGAGATTACCTACGATGACTTTGCCAAACTGGATTTGCGCATAGCGGAAATAAAAACTGCCGAGAAGGTAGAAAAAGCGGATAAATTGCTAAAACTGACACTGGATGTAGGAGGAGAGGAGCGCACTGTGGTAAGCGGTATTGCGCTTCATTTTCAGCCTGAAAATATTGTAGGCAAACAAGTGCTGTTTCTGGCCAACCTGGCACCACGCAAAATGCGGGGTATCGAAAGTCAGGGGATGATTCTGATGGCTGAAGATGCTGATGGGAAGTTGGTGTTTGTTTCTCCGACAGAGGCGGTAGAGTCAGGAAGTTCGGTTAGTTAGAAGCTGTCAGGCCAGGAGTGAGGTAGTCGCGGTAGTTTTGTAAGGTAGCGCCCTGTAACCTGAATTCCGTGAGCCATTTTTCTTCTTTAATCAGTTCCTTAATGCACGGATCGGAGTACTTTTTAAAGCGTTCGGCATGGTTTTTCCATGCATCGCAGTTACCATTGATGCAAATCCGATTGGCATCACCGATAATTTTTTCAAACTCATTGTCAATCAGGGTATAGGTAAGCCGCAGGTTGTTGTTTTCCATGGTTTTATTGTAAATCTCTCTGTGGTTTTGATGCGTGTAGTGCAGGTACCATGCGGTAAACAGGCGAAATTCATACCAGGCAAAATAGGTTCTGCTTGCATGGTCAAGCTGTATATCGGCTTTGGTGTGATTGCCTTCTGACACAAGCTTTGCTGCCGCCATTAAGCTGGCCTTGGTTCCGTTCATGTATGCCGAAAATTCATCCATCAATCCGTAAATTCCACTTATGTTCGAAGAAGCCGTTGAGCCTTTGGATACATAGGTTCCCCAACGGAATATCTGCTGTGGCAAATCTTTTGGAACGATAAGGCTAAATTCAGAAGTACGGCAGGTTTCTGTTCTGTTTACCGGAATGGCAATGCCCGGAACAATCACGTAGTGATTGCTGTTGTTCATGTGAACGGACTCATGCACTACGGTATTAAGTTCGCTAAACAAGGCAGCATCGCTGGTATCCTGATTCCAGGGAATTGGTTTTCCATTCACGTATGTGGTATAAAGTCCGGGTCCGGAATATTCGTTTTCCAATACTTTGTTATAACCGTTGGCATACCGGTCGGTAATGTTGATGAAATATTGCTTTGCGGAATTGATAGCGTTTGTGTTGTAAGCTATCGGGATGTCTTTGCTCCCAATTGCTGAAGCAACCTCTTCCAGTCTCTTGGTGATTGGGTTGTAGTTCCATGGCTTATTGTATTCCAATGGGTCTTTTGTCAGCTGGAAATCAGGGTTTCTGCCCATTCTGCCTCTGGTTGATTTAAGGTAAATGCCTTTTTTCCCTTTGAAAACAGATTTTTTGGTAAGCGGATTGAAAGAGTGTCTTCTTTCTGATGAAATAAAGGTTAATTTCTTGCGGTTTCCTTTATACGTTCCGGTGTCACGCTGGATTTTTGTTGCTTTGTAACGACAGAAATTGTATGAGTTGTCAGGATACAATTTTAGTACATTTACAGTTCTTTTGGATGTTTTTTGTGTGTAAATAACCACATCAGGAACCACGACAGGCGGGTGTTTGGCGGTTTGGGCGAAGAGGAAAATGGCAAACAGGTTCATAATGCATAAAATAAAAATGTTGAAACAAAGCAGTCTTTTGTTTGATAACGATAGTGACATCCGTTTTATTGAATGAAAATGAAAATAGAAGAGAATTCGAACAAAGCACTTGCAAAAGTTCGGGGCAATTCCTAAATTTGCACCCCCAATCAAGGATTGACATGACCAAGCGTACCTACCAACCTTCGAAAACCAAGCGCAGAAACCGTCACGGTTTCCGCAAGCGCATGAGCTCCGCCAATGGCCAACGCGTACTCGCTTCGCGCCGTGCCAGGGGCCGTCACAAACTAACCACCTCCGACGAAAGAGGCCACAAGGGTTAATGATGGAAAGGACGGTGCAGAGTGACACCTCCACAGCTCCAGCAAAGATATAAGCTGCCCAGAAAAAATATTCTGCGCAGTCAAAAAGCTATTACCGGGTTGTTTCAGCCCGGTTTTTTTGTTGGCAGTTTTCCGCTACGCATAAATTACCTGCTTCATCCTAAAACTGCTGAAACGCCATCCGTTCAGGTTATGTTCAGCGTTAGCAAAAAAAGATTCAAAAAAGCCACCGACAGAAACCGCATTAAACGTCTGCTGCGCGAAGTTTACCGGCTGAACCAGCATGAGCTTCAGGTTTTGGTTTTAAACGAAGAGCAGCAGCTGGCCATGGCGTTAATATATACCGGGCAAGAGCTGTTGCCGTTTCAGGTATTGAAATCCTCGTTTTTGCAATGTGTTCAAAAATTGAAAAAGAAATTAAACCATGCGTAGGTTGGCCATCTTCCTCATCCGCATTTATCAATATGTGCTTAGTCCGCTGTTTCCCAAAAGCTGCCGATACGAGCCATCCTGCAGTGAATACGGGGTTCAGGCGTTCAAAAAGCACGGTTTTTTTAAAGGATTTAAACTCACCGCAAAACGCATTGGGCGCTGCCATCCCTGGGGCGGAAGCGGTTACGATCCGGTTCCCTGACCGAATTTTCCGGTTTTCCTTTGAAATATCAAGTATTTCTCCTATTTTTGCACCCCCTAAAAAAGCACTTTTACAATGAACCACAATCAGTATGAAACCGTGATCATTTTAACACCCGTGCTCTCTGAACAACAGATGAAAGATGCTGTTAAAGGCTACAGAGAGCTGATCACAGGTAACGGTGGGGAGATGGTCCTCGAAGAAAACTGGGGCCTGACCAAATTAGCCTATCCCATCGACAAAAAAGGCACGGGATTTTATCATTTGTTTGAATTCAAAGCAAACCCTGAGTTCATCAAAACCTTCGAACTGGCTTTCCGCCGTGACGAACGCATCATGCGTTACCTCACCATCAAGCTGGATAAGTGGGGTGTTGATTACAACGACAGGAAGCGCAAAGGTGAATTCAACCAGCCAAGAACAACAGCCGTTGCAGAGGAGGCCGCATCATGAGCAAAGAAGTAAACTTTATCTTCAACCAGACGCCCCAGGTGTTGCAGAAGAAAAAATACTGCCGCTTTAAGAAGCACGGTATCCGTCACATCGACTACAAAGACAAAGACTTTCTGCTGAAGTTTGTGAACGACCAGGGAAAAATTCTACCCCGCCGTATCACCGGTACTTCACTCAAGTTTCAACGTAAAATTTCGGTGGCTATCAAGCGCGCAAGACACTTGTCTCTGCTGCCTTTCGTAGCTGACGGTTTAAAATAAGAAGGAGGACCAAATCATGAAAATCATCCTGACACAAGACGTTAAAAACCTGGGCCACAAAGACGATCTGGTAGTGGTAAAAGACGGATACGGACGCAACTACCTTATCCCCAAAGGTATGGCCAAACTGGCTACCGATGGTGCGATGAAGATGTTGGCCGAAGATACCCGCCAGCGTGCGTTTAAAGTTGAAAAACTCCGCAAAGATGCTGAGCAGATTTCTGCCAAGCTGAATGGCGCCTCTGTTACCGTGAAGACCAAAGCCGGTGCTTCCGGTAAGATTTTCGGTTCGGTAACAGGCCTGCAGATTGCCAACGCGCTGAAGGAACAGGGCTACGATGTGGATCGCCGTAAAATTGCGGTTGATGACATCAAAAACCTGGGCACCTACACCGCCGATATCAACCTGATTAAAGACATCACTGCCTCGATTACCGTGGAAGTGGTAGCGGAATAATTTCCTGAATCATTACAAAAAAACCGCCTGAAAGGGCGGTTTTTTTTGTGTTGTTTAAGGTTTATAAGCCCTATTTTTGCACCTTAATGTGGGATCGCATAGCAACCTATATTCTTAAAAACCGCAATTTTTTTGTGGTGCTCATCCTGGCGTTTGCCGGTGCCGCAGGCTGGTTTGCCACCAAGGCCGAAATGGCCTACGACATGCAAAAGCTTGTGCCTGCCGATGACCCTGAGTACAAGGCCTACATGGCTTTCAAGAAAACCTTCGGGGAAGATGGCAACAAGGTAGTCATAGGGTTCAAAAACAAAGACATTTTTTCCCTGCCGTTCTACCAGGAATATTACAAGCTTTGCGACGATATCCAAAAACAACCCGGTGTTATCGATCTGCTTTCACCTGCCAGGGTGTTTAACCTGGTGATAGACACCACTACAGATATGTATGCGGTAAAGCCATTGCTCAGCCGCATGCCGCAAACACAGCAGGAACTGGACAGTGTGGCCGCTGCATTTAAATCCCTCAAATTTTACGAAGGACTGCTGTATAACGATACTGCCAAGGTAGCGCTGATGGTAATTTCCCTTAATGACAGCACCCTTAACAGCAAAGGCCGTATTACCCTTATCCAGAATATAGAAAAGCGCTGTGAGGCTTTTGGGGCAAAACACGGCATTGAAATGCACTACAGCGGTTTGCCCTTTATCCGTACCGAGTTTGCCACCAAGGTGAAAAGTGAAATCGTGCTGTTTACCATCATCGCATTTGCTATAACGGCGCTGCTTATTCTGGGTTTCTTCCGGAGTATCAGCACACTGGCCATTTCCCTGTTCTTTATTGCCATTGGTGTGGTAACCATGCTGTCTGTGACAGGCCTGCTGGGGTATAAACTCACCATGCTCACCGGAACCCTGCCGCCATTGCTGGTGGTGATTGGCGTACAGAACACTATTTACCTCATCAACAAATACCACGAGGAATACCGCAGGCATGGCAACAAGGCCAGGGCGCTCACCCGCATTATCTCACGTATTGGTGTAGCCACTTTTCTCATCAATTTCACAACTGCAGTAGGCTTTGGTACATTCTATTTCACCAAAACCATGATGCTGGAGCAGTTTGGTGTGGTGGCGTTTATTACCATCAACATCATTTTCTTTATTAACATCATCGGTATTCCGGTGCTGTATAGCTACTTGCCTGCACCTACCGAAAAACAAACCGCCCACCTTGATAACAAGACTGTAAATACGTTTTTGAATTGGGTGCGCTTCAATGCATTCAATAAAAAACGTACCATTTATTTCTGGAGCATTGCCTTCACTGTACTTAGCAGTATTTATATCATACGCCTGCGGCCACTGGCATTTATTCTGGACGATGTTCCCAAATCCAGCAAGGTGTACAAGGACCTGGTGTTTTTCCAGCAGAATTTCCGCGGTGTTATGCCATTCGAAATTCTGATAACCTGTCACGATGAGGGCGGAGCCAATTCAGCAGAAGTGCTAAACAAGGCAAACAGCCTGCAAAAATCACTGCGTCGTTACGAAGAATTCAGTAAGCCCATGAGCCTGGTAGAAATGGTGAGTTTTGCCAACCAGGCATACAAAGGAGGTGATGTGCGGCAATACCGGGTCCCAAAAGCTACGGATTTGGGCGAAATATCTACCCGAATGCCTGCAACGACAGAAGGCAAAAAAAGCATTGTAAACGGCATGGTTGATACCAGTATGACCCGTCTTCGCATCAGTTATCAAATGGCGGATGTAGGATCTATCCGTATGGACAGTATTACCACACAGGTAAAAAATATTGCCGGTAAAATCTTTCCTGAAGAACAGTATGAAGTGAAAATCACTGGCACGTCGGCCATCTTTTTGCAGGGAAACCGCTATTTATACGATAGCCTTATCAGCAGTACACTGTGGAGTTTGCTCATTATTAGCCTTACCATGGGGTTGTTGTTCCCCAGCATTAAAATGATTATCATTTCGGTGATACCGAATGTGCTGCCTCTGGTTGTTACAGCAGGTTTGATGGGTTATTTGAATATTCCATTGAAACCCAGCACAATCCTGGTGTTTAGTATCGCCTTCGGTATAACGATAGATGCCACCACACACTTTATGAGTACATTCCGGCGAGAGTTGCTGCACACCAAAAAAACATTGCGCGAAGCCCTCAGCCACACCATTATGGAAGTGGGCCTAAGCATGATATATACCATGGTTGCGCTGTTTGCCGGCTACATGATTTTCATGTTCAGCCGGTTTGAAGGTACGCAGGCCCTTGGCTGGCTTACCGCAGTTACGCTACTTTCCGGGCTGGTAGCCAACCTGTTTTTGCTGCCTGCATTGATTCTCACCTTTGAAAAAGGCCTCAATCCCAAAGAGGAACTGAAGGAAACGGTTATTGAGCTTCCAGACGAAACGGAAGATTAATTTCCTGATACCAGCAGGTTGCAACCCCGCACTTCGCTTTGGTCGTGGCGCCCCAGCACCTCGAAACTGCCATCATCATGCAGTTTGCCCAAATCCTGGGTGGCAATAAAACTGCAGCTTTGCACATTGGCGAGATCAACTAAACAAATGAGCCCTGTTTTGCCCGGCGGCAGCCAGTTTCCGGGGTCGCTGATGTCGCGAATCATGATTTTCATCCATGGCGGACAAACAAAGCGGCCGTCTCCTTTGCTGTATGCCTGGCTCATGAGTTCGGTCATGCCATATTCACTGTGTATTTCGGTTACGCCAAATCTTGTGCACCAGTGCTCATGCAATTCGGTGCGTGTAAGTTCAAGACCACGTCCTTTCATGCCGCCTGTTTCCATGATGAGGGTATGTCTCAAAGGCGGCCCATTATACATTTCTGCCAGCTCCTTCAAAGCAAAAGTAACACCCAACAAAATACCCGGAGTGCCATTTATTTCATTGATTTCAAGCTGTTCTATTAGTTTTGGATAATCGTATAAATAAAAATCACTACCTGGCAGGCCGTTTTTAACAAAATCATCAGCCATGTAAACCAAACTGCTGTTTTTACGTTCCAGATATCCGGGCAAAAGGCAAAGCCATGTGTAATCTGAAGCCGAACCATAATGAATGTCAAAGCATTTGCGAAAATTGCAAACATAAAACTCCGTATTTTGCAAAAAATGCTTCGAAGTGCCTGACTGACCTGTGCCGCTGCTTTCAAATACATTGGTTTCCGGTTCATCAAAGCAGGTTATCCGGTATTGTTTAAAGAAATCAATGGGTAAAAAGGGAATGTCTGTTATTGTTATGGGTTGTTTTTCGCCATTTGCATCAAGCCATTTGGCAAAAATGAGGTTATACTGACGCTGGTAATGGAAAATTTCTAACGCCAAAGTATTAAATTTGACATCGTCTGTGTCCCAAACCCTACTAAAAATATCCATCATCCTTACCATTGTGCTGTTTGCCTGCCGGCCCGACAAAAATAAGTTCTCTGAGGTACCTTTCCTGCAAATTAAGGGAGCATATATTTACAATAATGGTTTCGACAAGGATAGTTTTATAGCGCTCGTTAT
>VHBA01000011.1 GCA_016872175.1 Sphingomonadales bacterium
GGGCGCTGCAGGAATTTCTTTAGGCATTATACTGCTTGCCTATGTTGGTGCAGCCGCTTATGAGCAAAAAATCTGGTGGCAATATCCATTATCGGATGCCATGAATGGCACCGTTTCTCTTATTCCCGGATTTGACAACCTGAAGTTCACTGTCATTAACAGCATAAGAACCTGGATACAGGCGCACGGAAATATTCCTTATTTTCTGATAGAATGGCCTTTATTATGTCTTTTCCCTGCGCTTTCAATCAGATATGTGGTGGTTGCAATTTTTGCAAAAAAACCAAAAGTGCATTATGAAAAATTGCAAATCAATTCCATAGACCTTCGTTGGTTAAGGTTTGGCTTCCTATTTCAGTTTCTGTGGGCGGCGTATTCTGTAGGAAATGCTGAATTCATGGTTATGATTCCGTTTTTGGTGATATTTTCATTACCCAACTTACTATTGAAACTGCAGCACAGATTACTTCCCGCTGCATTGGCAATGCTTTGCTGGAATATGGGTGTTTTTTTAATTCCCAACGCGTATATCAAAACCATGCTGTATGGCGCTGAATTGAATTTACTCATGAAGATTGCAGAAGAAGAGAAGGCTGACACCCTGATTTTCATAGCCAGAGAGCGTGTGATGCTTGAGAATTATCTTTCGATTCAAAAACCTGATTATCAAGAGTATTTTAGAAAAGCTGGCATTAAACTGATGGATACAGATTCGATATTCACATCTCAAAAATACCCTGTTTATACGGATATATATGATTATCCTATGCCGATAAGCAGAAACAGCATGATAAAAAAACATGCATTTCAAAAGCCTAAAAATGCCAGTTTCATTGGCTCAGAGAGAACTTTGTGTGGTAATCTTTATATTTACAAACTCGCTTCAAAAAAATGAGTCGCTTTCGTTGTTTAATCCTATACCCGTTTTTAATTTCCATATTCGGTAAACTGCAGGCGCAACAGGCAGTGTGGCCTGATAATGGCATTATATACGATAACAAAATTCACCGCATAGATATATTCCTGCCAAAAGACAGTTGGGCAAAAATGAACAAGAATATATGGGATAATGTGTATTTCAATTCATTGTTGATTTATGATCAAAAGGACAGTGTAAAAAACATTGGTATGCGGGTAAAGGGAAACTCATCTCGTGATGCCGAAAAGAAAAGTTACAGACTGGATATGGGGGCGTTTCAGACCGGTTCTTTTCAGGGGCTGAAAAACATGAATCTCAATGGTAATCAAAATGATCCATCCGTGGTGCGTGAGTATTTAGCCTCAAAATTTCTAGCCCAGGCCGGAATTGTGGCAGCGCGCTGCAATCCTGTGGAATTGTATGTAAACGGAACCTATCAAGGCATCAGAAACAATGCGGAATACATAGACAAAACATTTCTTGGTTCCCGATTCGGTGAAAATTCCGGTAACCTTTATAAATGCAGCTGGCCGGCAGATTTGGGATGGCTGGGTTCAACAGAGCAGCCCTACAAGGATCTCATCAATCCATCCCCATTGAAAGAGCGGGCCTACGACCTAAAAACCAATACAGGCATGGACGATTACAGTGATCTGGTCTATTTTATCAACGTAATTAACAACAGCCCCAAAGACTCTTTTCCGGTTTGGATAGAGCAGGTTTTTGATGTGAATGCCTATCTGAAAGTACTGGCAGCAGAGGTTTTGATGGGGCACTGGGATAATTATTTTTACAACAAAAACAATTACTTTCTCTACCATAGAATGACCGACAACCGCTTTGTTTATATACCCTACGACATGGACAACACTTTCGGAGTGCAATGGGGTGTGCCTGATATCCAGAAGAAAAATATCCATGCATGGGGCAACCTATCCTCCTCCAAAGCACCTCTGACCTATAAAATACTGAGTGTAACCAAATGGAAAATGGCTTACGAACAGGAAATGCGGAACCTGATTGAAGGTGCTTACCAAACAGACAGCCTATTTGCCGTGATAGACAACCACAAAACAATGGTAGCATCAAGTATAGCCAATGATCCGTATTACAATGGAACATTAACTTCCGATTATGGATTTAAAGTAACTGATTGGCAACAGGCCGACACCAAAGCCTGGGGAAAGCATATTAGTTTTGGCGTAAAACCATTTATTAGCGAAAGAAAAACCACAGCACTGCAGCAAATGATATATCCTGCAGCAAATGTGCAAATGCTGCATCAAAACCTGAACATATACCCAAACCCATCATCGGGAAAGGCTTATTCGGATGTTATTGCCGGAAAATCAATACGAATTTACCAAACAAACGGCAAACTGGTAAAAACGTATAAATCAATTGGCGGTGAGCTTTTGGTGGAGGAACTTTCAGACGGAACCTACATAATGAATATAAAGGATGCAGGACAAACCCTACTGCTGATTAGGCACTAATTCTTTCAAGGAATCAATTTTATTGACCATTCCATTGGCAACACGGAAGATGGTGCCACCAAACTCTTCGATAAGCCTGTAATCGTGGGTTGCCATAACTACTGAACGGCCTTCCCTGCATACATCCTGCAGCATGCGCATTACTTCATCGGAAACATCAGGATCCAGATTACCGGTGGGCTCATCTGCCAGAATTACCTCGGGATTATTTAGCAGTGCACGTGCTATAACCAGTCTTTGTTGTTCACCACCGCTCAATTCTGCCGGAATTTTATACCCTTTGGTTTCCAGTCCAACTTTAGCCAGCACTTCATTGGCCCTGTCGAGGCGCTCCTGTTTGTTTTTCCAGCCTGTGGCCTTTAGCACGAATAAGAGATTATCCAAAGCGCTGCGATCTGTAAGTAACTGAAAATCCTGAAATACGATGCCCAGTTTTCTTCGCAGGAAAGGAATTTGTGACTTTTTGAGGTTTTGCAAACCCATTCCGGCCACCTGTCCGCTGCCTTCTGTTAGGGACAGTTCGCCGTATAATGTTTTAAGCAGGCTTGATTTACCCGAACCTGTTTTACCAATCAGATAGGCAAATTCT
The DNA here is from genome assembly GCA_016872175.1 of Sphingomonadales bacterium. GTDB lineage: Bacteria > Bacteroidota > Bacteroidia > NS11-12g > UBA955 > RGEC01. Next base: position 3,005 of record VHBA01000011.1, read on the forward strand.
CCCTTATTAATGCGAAGGTTTACGTCTGTCAGCACCGGTATACGGCCCTGAAATATGGTTGCGTTTTGGATTTCTACCGGAAATTCCACACTTCAAAGAAAAGCTACCTCAAGAAAGATTGTGTGACAAGATGTCCACACCCTGCGGGAAACTGTCAGGGTTGCAACGGATTCCAGTCTATGGGCTCAATGCCATGATCCTCCAACCAATGATTGGTGCGGCTAAAGTGCTGATTACCAAAGAAACCTTTTTCTGCAGAATACGGGCTGGGATGGTGTGATTTTAAAATCAGGTGCTTGGATGAATCGATGAGTTCTTCTTTCATCTGCGCTTCACGGCCCCAAAGGATAAATACAAGGTGTTCGTGCATATCACTTAACTTTTGAATGGCGGCGGCGGTAAATTCTTCCCAGCCATGACCATGGTGAGATTTAGGCTGACCTGCCCTTACAGTTAATATGGTATTGAGCAACAATACACCGTTGTGCGCCCATGGCTCAAGGTTTCCGCTGTATGGAATCGGGCATCCGATGTCGTCGTGTAATTCCTTGAAAATATTTACCAGCGATGGTGGCTTCTTTTGTCCATCGCTAACCGAGAAGCAAAGACCATTGGCCTGCCTGGGACCATGGTAGGGATCTTGCCCTACAATAACGCATTTGACATCCCAAAAAGGCGTGTAATCAAAGGCGGCAAAGATGCGCGAACCGGGAGGATAGATTACGTAACCTGCCTGCCTTTCCTTTACCAAAAACTGCTTTAAATAATGAAAATAAGGGTTTTCAAATTCGTCCTTCAGAATTTCATACCAGCTGTCTTCAATCTGAACCGATTTTTCTGCTCTTGCTGCTGCTTCCATGGTTTCTATAATTGGTTGTAATAAATATACAAAATAAAACGCAAAGATGCAAGTTTTTATTGGGATTTCAAAGGAAAACAGAGCATGCCATTAAGCAAGCAGATCTTCCAATTCCTGCACATTCAGGCCCGATAAAATGCTATCTTCATCAGGAATAATGCTTTCTGCGAGGTGTGTTTTCTTTTTCTGCAAATCAAGGATTTTCTCTTCGATAGTATTTTTGGTAATAAACTTATACGAAAAAACCGCTTTCTCCTGACCAATACGATGTGCTCTGTCCTCGGCCTGCCTCATGGTAAAGGGATTCCACCATGGGTCGGCAAGGAAAACATAATCTGCTGCAGTCAGGTTCAGACCGGCATTTCCGGCGCGTAAACTCAGCAGAAACACCTTGACATGGTCGTTTTCCTGAAAACGCTTAATGGCCTCTGCCCTCTCCTTTTCGTCCATGCTGCCATCAAGGTAACTGTACTCAATTCCATCTGCCTGTAGCATATCTTCAAACACGGAAAGGTAGCTAACAAACTGACTAAACAACAAAACCTTGTGCCCACCTTTGACTGCTCTTTGTAGCATTCGTCTTATTTCATCGTCTTTACCCGATTGTCCTTCGTAATCACCATCTTTCAGTACAGGATTTAACGCCAGCTGACGTAAATGCATTAATCCATTAAAGATTTTCAGCCTGGAACGTGCCATTCCTACCTGACTTACATGCTCCAAAATTTCGTTTCGGTACGTGCTTTTGGTTTTTTCATAGCACTCTGCCTGTTCGGGCGCCATTTCGCAGTAATGCACTTTTTCCACCTTTGGTGGCAGTTCTTTGGCCACCTGCTTTTTGGTTCTGCGCAGCACAAACGGGTTCAGAATTCGTTTTAATTCTGTGGTGCGGCCGGCATCCTGATTTCTCTCTATAGGACGAATAAAATTCTTTTCAAAATAACCATAAGATCCCAGCAGTCCGCGGTTAAGGAAATTCATCTGACTCCAAACATCAAGTAATGTATTTTCTATGGGTGTGCCAGTAAGAGCCAGTCTGTAAGCTGAACCAATCTTAAGGAGGCTTCTTGCGGTTAATGATGTTGGATTTTTAATTGCTTGGCTTTCGTCGATAACCACCAGCCTGAAAGGAATTCGCTGTAGTTCTTCAATATCGTTTCTCAAGGTGCCATAGCTCATGATAATCAGGTCATTTTGTGCAAATTTTGGCAAAAGTCTGTTTCGCGATATACCTGTGTAAATAAGGGTTTTAAGGGATGGGCAGAATTTTTCTGCTTCAGCTTGCCAGTTGTAAAGCAAAGATTTGGGGGCAACCACCAGGCAAGGCATTGGTTTGTCTGCAATTTCTGTCTCCGGAATTGTGCCATTTAGCACTGCTTCAGCCGGAGTAAATAAATCCAGTTGCGGAATTTCGGCAGAAACCGGTGTTTCGCAGGCAACCATAACGCTTTCTCCCATGATTTCAGATACAGGCAGGCCGGAAATATGCTTAATAACAGCCAGGGTTTGAAGGGTTTTACCCAGCCCCATGTCATCTGCCAACAGTGCACCAATCCGGTGTTCAAACAGAAAACGTATCCAATTGTAACCTTCTACCTGATAGTGCCGCAATTCGGCATTCATGCCTGCAGGCAATGGATATTCGGGGATGTTCTCGGATTGCAGCAGTTTTTCCCATCCTGATTTTGCCACGTCTACATCTACGTAATCCGATAAATCATCCAGCAATGAAAAGTGCATATTCCTCACCCGGAAGCAATCTCCCTCCACATCGGCCAGGTGGGCTATTTTCCCGAATCGGGTAAACCATTCATCGGGCAGAATGGCAATTTCTCCGTTGGGTAAAATAAATTCTCTTCGTTTTTCCAGAATATTCTTTTTGAGACGTATAAACGGAATCTCAAATGTGCCAAAGCGAACCACAGCAAGCACATCAAACCAATCTGCCCCTTTGGTTAATTTCACATCCAGGCTAACCGCTCCCAGATAAAAGCGGACATCCGAAGCCTCCTGATCCACCTGAAAACCATTGCGCTGTAGCAACTCTGAATGGGTGTTGAGCCATGAAATGAGTTCATAGGATTGACCTTCATTTTGCAAGGCAAACAAACTGCCTTCTACGTTTTCAAGTCCCAACTCTTTTAACAATGCAATTTTCTCACTTTCCAGGCTAAGTGATCGGCGAATACGGTGAAAAATAAAATCATTACCCTTTTTCTCAAGCGACACATTCACCTTTTTGTGAATATGGAACGGAAAATTCCAGCCACCATACTGAAAATAAAGGCTGAGATATTGTTTATCCTGAAATAGCTTATTCAGTCTTATTACAGGCCTTGCAGGTAATTGCTCAGTAACAATCTGCAAGCCTTTGGCAAAAACATCGTGGTTTTCCAATAGGGGCTTCACAAACTTATCCATGTAGCTATCTTCCTGATGAGGTTCCACATGGATATGTTTTTTAGTTAAAAAAGGTCTGATTTTCTTGCCATCTATGTGTTTGGGAAAGTATAGGAGCCTGTTGGGGGTAATTAACCAGGCGGGGTTTTCTGATATTATTTCTGAATCGTTGTGGTAAAATTCAACTTTTTCATTGTTGTTGCGGATGGTGGCAAAATAATTGGTGCCTTGCTCATTTCTTCTGAAATGAAACAAAACGGTAGCAGGTTCTTCGGAATAGTGAATTTCCTCACCCTGCGCCTGACCTGTTTTCCCTGCCCAATACATGGGATAATTTTTAATAATATCCAGCACCTTAGACAGCTTTTTTTCTATATAGGGTCGAACTTGCTTGTGCAAATCAGGAGTGTAGTGTTTCAGGAGAAATTCACTGCTACGAATGCGTTTATTTCCGGTATAAAAACGCTTCATTAGGCTATCCACCTCAAACTCTTCCAGTATTCGCACTACCTCGGTCTGTTCTTTATTCAGGTTGAAATAGGATGTTGTTTGTTGCCTGACTCGCTGGTAGGTAAGGGAATAATCACCGTTGGCAAGCAATTGCACGGCATTGGCTTCCACCAACAGACCAAAATAAGGATGTCTTACAAATGTAAAAACGACCTCAAACGGCTGGGTATTGACTACTTCCATCGCCATGCTTCACAAATTAAACCTTCAAACTAACGACATTCAACGGATGCTGACAAACGTTTTGGTCTTATTTTCGCAACCACTTATCCACGTATTGAGCATGGGCCACAAATACACAACTGAGCAAAAGGAAAATCTATACCAAGAATGCCTAACCCTGATTCATGGGTTAGTGGAGGAAGAAAATGATCTAATTGCAGGACTGGCAAACGTTTCGGCGGTATTGAAAGATGCTTTTCATTGGTGGTGGGTGGGTTTTTACATAGTAAAAAATGATGAACTTGTGCTTGGGCCTTTTCAGGGACCGGTGGCGTGCACCCGAATTGCTCATGGCAAAGGGGTTTGCGGCACGGCATGGGCTAAAAATGAAGTACAGATTGTTGAGGATGTACACCAATTTCCGGGGCATATTGCCTGTTCGGCAGAAAGCAACAGTGAAATTGTTGTTCCGCTGCGCAAAAATGGTAAGGTGGTGGCTGTGCTGGACGCGGACAGCGAACGTTTTTCGAGTTTCGATGAAACAGACCGCTTGTTTCTGGAAAAAATTTGTGCAACTTTGGAAAATCTCTTTTGATTGAGAATTATGGCAGAAAAAAAGAACATTGCATTGCTGATTGTGGTGGCCTCACTGGGCTATTTCGTGGATATATATGACCTGATTCTTTTTAACATCATCAAAAAAGAGAGCATGGCCTCCTTGAACATTGCTCCTGAATTTGAAACCACACTTTTTAACTGGCAAATGACCGGAATGCTGGTTGGAGGATTACTCTGGGGGATTTGGGGTGACCGAAAAGGGCGTGTCTCCGTCCTTTTCGGCAGTATACTGCTCTATAGTTTTGCCAATATTGCCAATGCATTTGTAAGTAACCTGGCAGAATATTCGATCTGGCGGTTTATTGCAGGCGTGGGCCTTGCAGGTGAACTTGGTGCCGCCATAACATTGGTGGCTGAAAGCATGCCTACCAAAAAGCGGGGTATAGGCACCATGATTATTGTAACCTTTGGTGCGCTGGGTGCAGTATTCGCTTTCTGGGTTTCAAACCTTAGTCAGCTGAGTGCGTTTATACAGGATTTTGCAGTCATAAAAATTGAAAATTGGCAAACAGCCTACATCATGGGAGGTGTTTTAGGATTGGTATTATTGGCATTGAGAGCCGGAACCTTTGAAAGTTCCATGTTTCATGAACTTAAAAAAACCAATGTAGTAAAAGGCAACTTTTTCATGCTGCTGCGCGACTGGCCTACATTCAAAAAATACCTGGCATGTATTGTAATAGGATTGCCCGTATGGTTTGTGGTGGGCATACTGATTGCCTTATCCCACAAGTTTATTGCGGAAAACCACCCCGGTGCGGTGGGTCAGATAAAAACTTCGGAGATGGTTATGTGGAGCTACCTGGGTTTGAGCAGTGGAGACTTATTATCCGGACTGCTTTCTCAAATTTTCAAAAGCCGAAGACGGGTAATTTTCATCAACCTGATGGGCATTGCTGTACTAACCTGCGTTTATTTATTTAATCATAACCTTACGCCAACAGGACTAAAAACCATGAGCTACTTATTGGGACTGGCAACAGGCTACTGGGCTTTGTTTGTAACCAACGCGAGCGAACAATTCGGCACCAATATTCGCAGCACGGTTACGGCTACTGTTCCTAACTTTGTGCGGGGCGGTGTGGTGCCAATTACGCTTGGCTTTACAGCATTGTCTGAATTAAAAATTGGCGGAATGCCTAATTCCTATGCTGCTATAATTGTGGGGGCGGTTTGCATACTGCTTGCTGTTTGGGGCACTTATACCGTAAAAGAAAGCTTCCACAAAGAATTAAATTACGTAGAGGAGTAATTTACACCAAATAAACAGAGAGATTATCGGGATCAGCGTTATCGAATTGCACGTGCTCCTGAAGTGTGGTGGCTATGGAAATACCCACATAATCGGCTTTTACGGGGAAATTGCGGTGTTCGCGTTTGGCGAGAAAAACAGTGCCTATACTCACGGGCTTTTGACGGTAAATTTCCGATAAAACGAGCATCAGCGTGCTTCCTGTATTGATTACATCATCCATCACAAGTACGTGCTTGCCTGCAAACCCTGACGAAGGCAAAAATGATACAGAATTTCCTTCCACCATTGCGTTGATATTTACAACTGTTAACTCACTTTCTATGGCTTTAATTTTTTCGCCCAGCAACTTTGACAATGCAAAACCACGGCTGTTAAGACCACAAATAACCAGTTCGCCGCTGTTGATGTGCTTTTCACAGATTTCACAGGCCATTCTTTCCAACTTGGTAAGAATCTCGATATGACTGAGAATATGGGTTTTGGCGGTTGTCATTGCATTTATTCAGCAAACTTACGAATTCTGCTCAGAGTTCTGTAATTCCTGAAAGATTTTTACGCAGGCGCGACAGGTAGCGGTGTTGTTGGTATAATGCGGTCGCTGTGAGCAATATATCATTTGACAAGCCCGATGAATCGGCATCTTCCGAAAGAGCACCTAGTGTTTTTTCGTTTTCTTGGAAATACCGACCCAATTCGGCCTCTGCTTCTTCCCTGCTGTTTTGATTGCCGCAAAGAGCATCCTCAATCAGGTCACTTAATTCCATCATTTCAATAAGAAAAGACTGAGGCAGTACCTGTTCTTTTTCTGCATCTATACCATTAAGTGAAAGTACACTTTTAACCCTGCTGTAGGTATCAGACAACATAGCATATGCCTTATTGTTTATGGAAGTTTGTTCCAATGCCTGTTTATAAATTTCAGGATTGGCAGCATGAAAATCCGGGTGCCATTTACGCTGATTGGCCAAAAAGAGTTTGCGCAGAGCCTGATTATCGATCTGAAATCGAGGCTCTAAACCAAAAAAGGCAAATGGATTCATTGCACTTTAGAAACCAAGGGCTCTGGCAATATCCACCCAAAAGATAAATATCATGAGAGAGCCGAGAATGACCATACCGATTACCTGGCCTATGTACAATGCTTTGTCGCTTACAGGTTTGCGTGTAATCATTTCCCAAAGCAGGAACATAACATGACCACCATCGAGTGCGGGGATGGGCAAAATATTCAGAAATGCCAGACCCAATGATATCATGGCTGTAAGTCCCCAGAAGTTAATCCAGTCCCAGGTAGATCCATACATCTGCGCCATTCCCACCGGCCCCGCCAGTGATTTGCGAGGATCAATATCACCACTGAGCATTTTACCAAAACCCATAGCATTCGCTGCTAGAAATGAAAATGCTTTTTTAGCACCCATTCCTGCAGATTCAAAAAATCCGTAATTGATTACTTTTTCTTTCTCTTCAAAACCAAATAATATCGGCTTAAAACCGATGGTTCCATCAGCTTCTACCTTTAGAGACACATTATCAGTCTCAGTGGCTTTATCCTTAAGCACTGTCAGCAAAATATTCTTGTTTTTTTTCTGCTGAATAATTTCTTTAAAATCCAGAAAACCTGCCACCTTCTGGCTATCTATTGCGACAATTATATCCTCCTTTGCCAAACCAGCCTTGGCTGCGGGTGTTCCTTCTACAACAGAAGCTATCTTAAAATTAAATCTTGGAGAAATTATTGGTAAATCAGATTTCTCAGCGAGCACTTCTTCAAGTTTAGACGGAAGAATCAAGGTTGTATCTTTCCCGTTTCTGTTAATCTGAATTTCATGTTTAGCTCCCATGATAAAATCCGGATTGGCAAATTCTTCCAGAAAATTTTCGCTGGGTTTTCCGTTGAATGCAATGATTTTATCGCCTGTCTGAAATCCTATTTTCCTACCTAAAGGACCTGCGTAAATACCACCTGACTCATTTACTGCCTGGGTGGGCACATACTTTTCACCCTGACTCCAGGTCATCATCCAAAAGATGAAAATACCAAGCAAAAGATTCACAACCACGCCCCCTACCATTATGATTAAACGTTGCCAAGCCGGCTTGCCCCTGAATTCCCATTGCTGCGGCTCTGTTTTTAATTGTTCGGTATCCAAACTTTCGTCAACCATACCGGCAATTTTCACATAACCGCCCAGTGGCAGCCATCCGATGCCGTATTCGGTATCTCCTTTTCTGAATTTGAATAATTTTATTCCCCAGGCATCAAAAAACAGGTAAAATTTCTCCACCTTTATGCCGAAAAACCGGGCAGCAAGAAAATGACCCAGCTCATGAAGAATAATTAGAATAGACAGTGCCAGTAAAAACTGCGATACAGTTATCAGGGTTCCCATAAAGGTGCAAATATACAGCTATGTGAAAAGCAATGGCTTTTATCGGATTAAAATAGCAGAATAACCGACCAGTAAGTTAGTGACAGGTATTACCCCCTGTTTAACCTTAGATCATTAGTTTTTACAGTAATCAAAGCCATTTTGCAATGGTGAAAAAAGGTATTGTATTAAGCATCTCTTTGGCCTATTTATTAGCAAATTTTATGGCTTAGCCGGTAGCACAAATAAAACCGGCAATGCAGCTGGAATCAGAAAAAGTGCCTGGGGGTATGGGAGTTTCTGTGGTATGGAATCCGGGTATAAAAACCTATTATGCTGCCATTTCAGGATCAGGCGAAAAATGGTTGTTATTGTTATAAAACCCATCATGCAAGACATCGAAACCCTATTCACCTGGATATTGAGGATTTTGAAAATGAACTGAACAGCATGGAATGGTCTTTACAGGCAGTAAAAACCGAGAAATAGGGCTTTATGACCGTGGGCAGCAACGCATTTTATTATATAGCAGTCATAGTGGAAAATGTACCAGAATATTAAAAATTCTGGATGAAAACGGGCCCAAACCCTTGTGTGGTGATTTTGCCTACGCCAATGGAATTTACTGGCTACATAACCGGGAAACCGGAAACTGGCATGGTTATCAATAAATCAAAGTTGAAGGAACATTTTTACGTGCGGAATACCCACTTCCTCAAATTCTTCACCCTCAGAAGCATATCCCAGTGAAAGATAAAATGGAACTGCAGACGTTCGTGCGTGCAGTTCTATCGTTTCTACACCTTTCCGGCGGCAAAATTCTTCTGAGAATCGAACGAGTTCTTTGCCAATACCTTTTCCATGAAGAGCTTCAGCCACTGCCACCTGACGCATTTTTACTATTTTACCATCTATGTTTTTCAATAAAAGGACCGCCACTACCCTGTCTCCATGCACCATACCCAAATGCCACTGATAAAATTCATCACCCAATTCTTCAGGCTTAAAAAACAATCCCAGCGGTCTTCTTAGCACTTCATAGCGCAACCCTATACTTTGAACCTGAAGCTTACTGCCCCATTCGAGCAGTTGTGGTTTTGGTACACTCATGACTTCTCCTGAGCCTCACAAACAGCCAGTGCCACCATATTCACAATTTCACGAACATTGCTGGTATGATGAAGTACATGAACACTTTTTTCAAAACCCAGCAATACCGGACCAATAATATCTACCATGCCCATTCCACGCATAAGCTGGTAAGCGGCATTTCCACTGTTTAGACCCGGAAAAATAAGGGTGTTGGCCGGTTTATTGCCCAACTTGTTAAAGGGATATTGTTTAGCACGTGCTTCACCATCCATCGCATAGGTAGTTTGCATTTCACCGTCCACAATAATTTGCGGATGATGTTCGTGCAGCAATTCTACAGCTTTGCGCATTTGTATTGGGGCGGGACCACGGCTGCTGCCAAAATTGCTATAGGTAACCAGGGCTATCCGGGGTTCAATCTGAAATTTGCTCACCCGCTCATGCACCTTAAGCACCAGGTCTACCAGTTCCTCAGGTTTGTAATCAATATTGACTGTTGTATCCGACAGAAAAACAGGACCATTTTTGGTCATCACAATGTGCATGCCTGCAATACGTTTGGAAGCGCCAGTAACAGGGATACATTCCAGCATAGGACGCAACGCTATGGGATAATTGCGTGTTAAGCCGCTGATGAGCGCATCGCATTTGCCTGTTTCCACCAGCATGGCACCAAAATAATTGCGATAGCGCATGTTTTTTACAGCCTCCGTTTGGGTGAGTCCACTGCGCTTCCGCTTCTCGTATAACAGCGCCCCAAATTCTTCACACAATATATCTTCAGACCACGGATCCAACATGGTTACCTGCCCCAAATCTATGTTGTTCTCTTCCATAACCTTTTTGATGAGTTGGGTTCGACCGAGTAAAACCGGTGTTGCAATGCCCTCATTGATACAAATCTGGGCGGCACGGAGGATTTTCACATCTTCTGCTTCAGAGAATACAACACGCTTGGGCTGTTTTTTAGCTCGTTGCACTAATCGGTTTACAAAATCATTATCAATACCTAAGCGTTTTCTGAGTGTGGCCTTGTAAGCATCCCAGTCTGTAATGGTGTTTCTGGCTACGCCACTATCCATCGCTGCTTTGGCCACAGCAGGTGCTACCGTGGTAAGCAAACGAGGATCCATGGGCTTGGGAATAATGTAATTGTTTCCAAAATCAAGGTCATAATCGTTGTAGGCCATCATCACCACTTCCGGAACCGGCTCAAGTGCCAAATCTGCTATGGCGCGGACAGCGGCGAGTTTCATTTCTTCGTTGATGGCAGTTGCCCGCACATCGAGCGCACCGCGGAATATGAACGGAAAGCCCAATACATTATTTACCTGATTGGGATAATCGCTGCGACCCGTAGCCATCAAAATATCGGGGCGGGTGGAAACAGCCAGTTTATAGTCAATTTCAGGGTCCGGATTTGCCATGGCAAATACAATGGGCTTTTCAGCCATGCTGAGGATCATTTCCGGAGAAAGGATATTGCCTTTGGAAAGACCCACAAAAACATCCGCTCCTGCCATTACTTCTTCCAATGTTCTGGCCTCCGTGGTATTTACAAACTGGTTTTTGTATTTGTCAAGATCATTCCTTCCAGCATGGATAACCCCTTTGCTGTCAAGCATAATCAGGTTTTGGGGATTTACACCAAGACTGACAAACAATTTAGAACATGCAATAGCACTGGCACCGGCGCCGTTTACCACCAGTTTCACATGTCCTATTTCTTTATTTACGATGCGCAAGGCATTGAGCAGTGCGGCCCCGCTGATGATGGCCGTTCCATGCTGATCATCATGCATTATGGGAATATTCAGCTCGGCTTTCAGACGCTCCTCTATTTCAAAACTTTCAGGTGCTTTTATGTCTTCCAGATTAATGCCACCAAAAGTGGGCTCCATGGCTTTTACAGCGCGCACAAACTCATCCACATCCTTGCAGTTGAGTTCAATATCAAAAACATCGATATCGGCAAAAATTTTAAACAGAACGCCTTTGCCTTCCATTACCGGTTTTGAGGCTTCCGGGCCAATATCGCCGAGACCCAGCACGGCTGTTCCATTGCTGATAACCGCTACCAGATTGCCTTTCGCTGTATACTTGTATACATCTTCCGTATTTTCTGCAATCTTGAGGCAAGGTTCGGCAACACCCGGGCTGTAGGCCAGGGCAAGGTCAAACTGGGTTTGAGTGGGCTTGGTTGTAACTACTTCTATTTTTCCGGGTTTGCCATCAGAGTGATAACTTAGGGCATCCAGCAATTTCTTATCCGCCATATTCAGGCAGCAAAGATACAGCCTTTGAAAACATTAATAACCCGGATACAGACAGCATTGTTTCAGTACTTATTTATTTTGATTAATTTTCATTACTTGTATAATTGTTTTTGGCAAAAATGCACAGCTTAAGTATTCCCTGTATAAATTTGCATACTTTATACATCATGCCAAATTTCCGGATTGAACACGATACCATGGGCGAGGTAAAAGTGCCCGCAAAGCGCTACTGGGGAGCGCAAACAGAGCGAAGCAGAAATAATTTTAAAATTGGACCCGAAGGCAGCATGCCTGTGGAAATTATCCGTGCATTTGGAGTTGTGAAAAAATGCGCGGCACTGGCAAATTACCAGCTTGGTGCATTGAGTGAGGAAAAGAAAAACCTGATTGTTGGAATATGTGATGAAATTATTGAAGGCAAACTTGACAGTGAATTTCCACTGGTAATCTGGCAAACAGGCAGTGGTACCCAGAGCAACATGAATGTAAATGAAGTGATTGCCAATCGTGCGCATGTGCTTTCAGGCGGGCAGCTCACTGATGAAAAAAAGGTTCTGCATCCCAACGACGATGTAAACAAGAGCCAGAGCAGTAATGATACCTTCCCAACTGCCATGAGCATTGCAGTGTTCAAACAGGTGGTGGATTATACATTGCCCGGAATTCAGGCGCTGAAAACCACCCTGAAACATAAATCCCGCGATTTTAAAAACATTGTAAAAATTGGTCGCACCCACTTCATGGATGCCACGCCACTTACATTGGGTCAGGAATTCAGCGGATATGTAACCCAGCTTGAGAATGGTATAGCCGCCATTAACAAGGCATTGCAGCCTGCCGCTGAAATAGCACTGGGCGGAACGGCAGTAGGCACTGGACTGAATGCACCCAAGGGTTATGCCACGCTGGTTGCGAAACTCATAGCCGAAGAAACAGGATTACCCATGGTATCCGCACCCAACAAATTTGAGGCACTGGCAGCGCATGATGCCATGGTTGAATTGCACGGTGCCATTAAAAGGGCCGCGGTGAGTTGTTTTAAAATCGCCAATGATATACGCATGATCAGCAGTGGTCCGCGCAGTGGAATAGGTGAAATTATCATTCCCGAAAACGAGCCAGGAAGCAGTATTATGCCCGGCAAGGTAAATCCCACACAGCCTGAAGCGCTGACCATGGTTTGTGCGCAGATTATGGGCAACGATGTAGCGGTTTCTTTTGCCGGTTCTCAAGGACACTTTGAACTGAACGTTTACAAACCTGTGATTGCGGCCAACCTGTTGCAGAGCGCCCGCCTGCTGGGACAAGCCTGTCTGAGTTTTGATACTTACTGCGTGCAAGGTATAGAACCCAACCTTACCCGCCTACAACAATTGGTGGAACAGAGCCTGATGCTTGTAACGGCTTTAAACACCCACATCGGCTATGAAAATGCGGCTAAAATTGCAAAAAAAGCTCACAAGGAAAATATGACCCTACGAGAGGCTGCCTTAGACTCTGGGTTGTTAAATGCAAAACAGTTTGATGAATGGGTAAAACCTAAAAACATGGTAGGAAACCCTGATGAATCAGTAAAGTAGGATATTGAAAGTTTAATTATTAAGTGTGAACAAGACCGTCTTATGAATTGTAAATATTGAAATGAAAACACCAAACAATCCCCTGCTTCAGTTATTAACTGCAAAGCAAGAGGAATTACTCGCAATAGAGCGATTCTTCCTCGCCACTCTCAACTGTTAACTAAAAATATAAATTATAATCTAAAATGTACATTTACAGAAATTTACCACTTAGTCTCGTATGGCGGTTTGGCTGGAAAAACTTTGCCATTTTCATTGGGTGGGGCAGCCTAATTTATTACATCAATCACAATGTAACACCAATTTATTTGCCTTTTGAACTCATTGGAACTGTAGGTGTGGCCGTAACCATTTTTCTCAGTTTTAAAAACAGTCAATCTTACGATCGACTGTGGGAAGCGCGGAAAATCTGGGGAGAATTGGCATCAGCAAGCAAAATATTAACTAATCAATTAAGCATTTACATTAGCAGTACTGACAAGGATTTACATTCAAACTCAGTAAAAAAAATTGTTTACCGGCAAATTGCCTTTTTAAATGCATTGCGTTTGCAATTGCGCAATAAATTTCCACACAGCAGAGAATATAAAGGGGCAATAAGCGTCTACTATTATGGGGAGGCTAACGAAAAGAACTGGACCGAAGAAGTAGGAAAATTTCTTGAGGAGAGCGAATTTGCAAAATTGAAACAAAAAACAAACTTTGCTTTGAATGTTTTAAATTTTCAATATATTGATTTTTTATGGTTAAAAAATAAAAATTTGATTGATGAGATTAAACAAATAGAATTGAATAAAACCATTGATAAATGCATAGAAGCTCAAGGTAAATGCGAAAGGATAAAAAGCACACCGTTCCCACGTCAGTATGGATTTTTCAGCAAAGCATTTGTCTGGATTTTCATACTCATGTTGCCCTTGAGTTTAATAGATATCAATCTAAAAAAAATAGACTATTTTGTTGTATTTGTAGGACTGAATACCCTTATTTCATGGATATTTATTACACTTGAATTGGTTGGTGATTACAGCGAAGATCCCTTTGAAAACTTTGCATCCGACGTGCCAATCTCTTCGATCTGTCGAAATCTGGAAATTGATCTAAAATCCATGATTGGCAATACAGATATTCCTGGAAAAATAAAAGATGAAAATGGTTATTTGATGTGAAAAATGAAATATTGAAATTTTGAATTTCACTACTTACGCACTCAAAAGCAAAGATCGGGTGCTTTTGATTTCAAAACCCATAATAATGGGAATCTTGAATGTAACCCCTGATTCTTTCTTTGAAAGGAGCCGTATAGCTAAAGATAAAATTGTTGACACAGCAGGCCTAATGCTGCAAAACGGCGCCTCAATTCTCGACATCGGTGGACAAAGCACTAGGCCGGGTGCAGAGCAGATTGAAGCTGAGACAGAATCACAAAGAGTGATTCCAGCCATTCTAGCTTTGCGTTCTGCATTCCCTGATTGCTGGATTTCAATTGATACATATAATACTTCTGTTGCTAAAAATGCAGTCAACTGCGGAGCGGATATTGTAAATGATATTTCTGCCGGTGATTATGATGCGGAAATGTTGCCTTTTATCGCAGAAAACAAAATCCCTTATGTGGCCATGCACAAGCAGGGAAACCCGCAAACTATGCAAAAAAATCCGGATTACAGGAACGTAACCGATGAGGTGATTTCCTATTTCAACAGAAAACAGAAATTATTCCAATCTATCGGTATCGACAACTGGATTGTAGATCCGGGATTTGGCTTTGGGAAAACCATTGAACACAATTTTCAACTGCTTCGTGAGCTGCAACAATTCAGGATTCTAGAGAAACCCATTTTGATTGGAATTTCCAGAAAAAGCATGATATGGAAAACATTGCAAACGACGGCCGAAAAAGCCCTGAACGGCACAACAGCACTGCACATGACAGCTCTCATAAATGGTGCTGACATTTTGAGGGTACACGATGTGAAAGAGGCCAAGGAATGTGTTACGCTTTACCAAGCTTTACATGGAAAATAACATACAAATATTCCAAGCCTATTTTGACAGTGTAACAGAAGAAAAGGCAGGTGATTTGAAAAACCTAGCAACTGTAGTTGCGGAGGCGCTGCCTGAGGGATTTGAACCACAAATTCAATACAATATGCCTTCCTGGGTAGTGCCTTTGACCTTATATCCGGCAGGTTATCATTGTAAAGCAGATACCCCGCTTCCCTTTATTAGTATCGCCGCCCAAAAAAATCATCTGGCTTTGTATCACATGGGTTTGTATGCAAGCCCCTCGCTGATGCAATGGTTAGAGAATCAATGTAAGAATGCAGGTATAAAATTGCCTGATAAGGGCAAAAGCTGCCTGCGATTTAAGTACCAATCTGATATACCGTTCAATATTATTGGAGAACTTTGTAAAAAAACAAGCCCGGAAGCATGGATTCAGCTATATGAATCGGCATTTAGAAAATAAATAGGCTCCTGCCTTTCCAATACGTTCAGTTCTCAATAAATATTTTACCTTTGCCATTATGTCAGTCATCATTGCTCCCTCGGTACTTTCAGCCGATTTTGGCAACCTTCAGCGCGATTGCGAAATGATAAACCAAAGTGATGCCGGCTGGTATCATGTGGATGTAATGGACGGGGTTTTTGTTCCCAATATTTCTTTTGGTTTTCCGGTGATGAACGTGCTGAAAAAGCATGCCACAAAAACCCTGGACGTGCACTTGATGATTGTGGAACCCGACCGCTACATTCAGCGTTTTGCAGAAGCCGGCTCAGCAGTTTTAACCGTTCATTACGAAGCCTGTACACACCTCCACCGCAGCCTGGCTGAAATCAAAAAACACGGTATGAAAGCCGGTGTGGCTTTGAATCCACATACCCCCGTTTCAAATTTGAATGATATTATTCAGGATTGTGACCTGGTGCTGGTTATGAGCGTTAATCCAGGTTTTGGCGGACAGGCATTTATCGAAAACACATATCGTAAGGTATCTGAACTAAAGGAACTGATATTAAAAAACAACGCCCATACGCTTATTGAAATTGATGGTGGCGTATCTGAACAAAATGCACTAAGCCTGTCAAGGGCCGGGGCCGATGTATTGGTTGCCGGAAATGCCGTTTTTGCGACCCCTGATCCTTCCGCTACGATAGCAGCATTGCATAAAACAGCCAATTCATAAAAGAAAAATCAACCGTTTTCGTTTCATATCTGTGCTGAAAAAATCTTACTTCGCGCTGCTTTTATGCATCATCGGACAACTACATGCACAGCAAAAACCCATGTTTTGGGCAAAAGTCAAGCTAATCAGCGGCGATCCTGCGGTTGGCATTGTCATTAAAAACAGCAATGGTGAAACACTGGCTATAACGGACAATAACGGTGATTTTACGATACCCTTAACCAACTTGATTTTCGGATATCAGGGAAACCGTAAGATTTTTGGCTATCGGCTGCCTAAAGACTGGGCTGCACAACTGGAAAGGGTCATTTACGAAGGAACCGGACTGGATTTCTTACCCCAAATTGATATTTCCGGCCGCGAAGAATACAACCCATTTCTGGACGAAATCAAGCCCCGTGATTTGCGCATGAATCCAACTACAGGGGGGATTGAGGCAATCATCAAAACACTGGGTGCCAACAGCAACAGTGAATTATCATCGCAATACAGCGTAAGAGGAGGCAATTATGATGAAAATTTGGTGTATGTGAATGATATAGAGATATACCGTCCACAACTCATTAGCAGCGGTCAGCAGGAAGGACTTAGCTTCATTAATCCCGATTTGGTTAAGACCCTCAAGTTTAGTGCGGGTGGCTTTGAAGCTCAATATGGTGATAAAATGAGCAGTGTACTCGATGTTGAATACATTCAACCTACTGCATTTGCCGTTTCTGCAACCGCAGGCTTATTGCTCAACAGCTTTTCCATTGAAGGGAAAACCCGAAAAACATCAGCCGTTTTGGGTGTTCGTCATTTCAGCAATTCATTGCTCACCGGCAGCCTGGATTTACAGGGTGCTTACCGAATGAACTTCGCAGACGTACAAACGCTCGTTAGCCGCAAATTATGGCGAAGATGGAAAGTAGAGT
Source organism: Sphingomonadales bacterium (assembly GCA_016872175.1). GTDB lineage: Bacteria > Bacteroidota > Bacteroidia > NS11-12g > UBA955 > RGEC01. The sequence goes on from VHBA01000011.1 coordinate 20,234, forward strand.
TTCTTGGTAACCTCGCATTAAACCGCTACAACCTAACACCGGAAAGCCGACGCACGGAATTTGGGACTGTTTCGCAGGCATACCAGCTGGACGTGGGCATGGCCGGTGCTGAACAGATGAACTACGACTATGCAATGGGGGCGCTAACCTTAAAGTTCAATCCTGATGCAGGTAAAGAGTTTAAATGGATATTGAGCGCTACCGGTACTACCGAGCAGGAACTTTTTGATGTGGAGGGTGGATATCAACTGAGTCTGCTAGACAGAGACATGGGCAGTAAAACCTATGGAAAACCACTTAAAACACTTGGTTTTGGCTACTTTCTAGATCATGGACGGAACCGTCTGCAGAGCCGAATCCTAAACTTTTCGCATATTGGCACATTCACCAAACCTGATAAACGCAATATTTTTAAATATGGCATAAGGCTTAACCATGAGCGTATTGGTGACAGATATAAAGAATGGCGATATAATGATAGTGCCATGTACAATATACCCCCATTTGGATTTGCTACCGACAGTATTATACTAGACGATCAGGTAAGTTCCCGCAATAAGCTTGAAAGTTTTAGGCTACAGGGTTTTTTACTAAACAAATTCAGGCTTGATAAACAAAAAAGTATGTGGCTGAATGTAGGTCTTCGAGGCCATTGGTGGCAGGCAAACAATGAGATATTTGCGACACCCCGCGTACAGTTCAGCTGGGAACCCAATAAAAGATACAATGCTTATCTGCCCGATAGTCTGAAGAAAAAAGACAAAATTATAAAACTGGCGGCAGGTGGTTATTTTCAGCAAGGTTTTTTTCGCGAATTGCGCGACTTTTCAGGTGCATTAAACCATCAGCTTAAGGCACAGCGGGCATGGCACCTTGTTGCAGGAACCGACCGATTTGTGAATATGTGGAGCCGCAAGTTCAAATTCACTACAGAAGCTTATTACAAACATTTGGACAGGCTGGTTCCTTATCTCTATGATAATATCCGTGTTCGCTATTATGCCCAAAACAGCAGCCAAGGCTATGCATGGGGAGTTGACAACCGCTTAAACGGAGAATTTATCAAAGGACTGGAAAGCTGGTTTACGCTGAGCGTGCTGCAAACCCGCGAAAAGATTAACTACCTGAACAAATCCGGAGAAATGGTGCAAAGCGGCTGGCTTAGAAGACCAACCGACCGTCGTGTCAATTTTGCAGCTATGCTGCAGGACCAATTGCCGGGAAATCCAAGTTTCAGGTTGAATTTAAACATGATTATTGGCACAGGAATTCCGTATTTCCTTAATGGTCAGGGGCGCTATGCCGAAAAACCCAATACTATACCACCGTACAGAAGGCTGGATATAGGATTTAGCAAGGTTTTGCTAAACCGAAATGATAAAGACCGCCCAAGAATCGGAATGCTGAAAAAACTACAGGAATCCTGGATTAGCGTTGAGATTTTCAATATTCTGGGGATTAACAATGTAATTTCATACAACTGGGTAAAAGACATAGAAAACAATGTATATGGTGTGCCGGAATACCTAACCGCAAGACGCTTAAACATAAGACTTAGGGCTGAATTTTAAAGAAAAAGGGCGCCAGTTACGGCGCCCCCTCTCCTGTTTTAATGACATTTTACTTTCCTGCTTCCTGACACTCTTTTAGTTGCTGCTGTAGTGCATTCACCTGGTTTTTCAGGGCACTTACCTCAGCCTGTAATCCGGTAATCTTTTTACCTAATTCAGTGTTGGTGCTTTCCAGTTTATCATACGCTGTCTGAAGTTCATCCAATGATCTCTGTCGTGCTGCAACCTCTGCATTCAGCTCGGCAATGGTAAGTTTCAGCTTGTCAATTTCAGCCTGCAATTGCTGTTCCTTGCTACTGCTTCCTGTGCAATTTTTAAGCTTACCCTCACAAACAGAAAGTTTGGTTTTTAAGGCTGCCAAATCTTTTGTACATGCCTGGTATTCTTCCATAAGCGCATTGTAGGCACTTTCCTTCTGCGAAAACTTAAGTTTCCACTGCTCCAGCTCTTCTTCACATGCCTTGCAGTCCGAGCCTTTTCCTTCACACTCTTTCAGCTTGGCCTCCAAAACTGAAAATTTATTTTTGTAAACATCCAGATCAGATGCATACTGGTCTCGCTGCTTCTTTACATTGGCCAATTCAGCTTCCAGCTCTGCATTTCGTTTTTTGGCAGCATCCAAATCTGCTTTACATTTGGTGAGCTCATCCGAGTTACCGCAATTTTTAAGTTTTGCCTCCAGGTCGGCAATAATCTTAGCTTGCTTATCCTTATTGGCTTTCAAGTTTACAGTCTCAGCTTCTAGTTCGGCAATTTTTGTCTTATATGGACCACAATCACCGGTATTTTTTAGCATGGCTTCCAATTCTGCAATACGTTTTTTGTCATCAACGGTTGCTTTTCTGCAGGCATCCAAATCCAGTTGAAGTAAAGCGTTTTTCTTAATCTCAGCATCCAGTTTCACCTTTGTATCAGCAAGCTCTTTCTGCAGATTGGTGTTTTTCAACTTTTCTGCAGCTATCTGTGCTTCGAGTTGTTTTACCTTATTCAGGCAATCTGCATTGCTGCCAGCATTTCCTAGTCTGCAATTTGATAATTCTGTTTCAAGCGCGACAATTTTCTTCTTTCCATCCGCCACTTCAGCTTCCAGCACAGCCACACGCTTTTTGGTATTGTCCAGTTCCTTCTGTACAACATCGCAGTCCAGCTTTTTCTTGTCCAGTTCGGCCTGCAGGCGTGCATTTCTGTCTCTTTCAACAGCCAACAGAGAGTCACGGCTTTTAACCTGTTTGTCGCAAGGATTGTTATTGAGTTTCAAAACTGCATTTTCTCGCTTTAGTTTATCTACCTCAGCTGTTAAAACTGCATTTTTCTTTTTCAAATCCTCATTCTCCGCCGTAATCAGAGCCTTGTTTTTATTGCATTCATCCAGTTGAACGCGCAATTTGGATAATTGATCTCGTGTATCAGCGAGTTGTTGTTTTACAATAATCAGCTCATCCTGACAAGGTTTACAATTACCAGAACCTGTACCCAAATTCTGCTCTCGCTTGCGCAGATCCTCTTCTTTGGCCTTTAGTTCTGCCTCTTTTTTACGCAACTCCTCCTCTTTTTTCTTAAAATCGGGTCTAACCTCAATATTCTTGTATTTCACCACTGTGTCTGTTTTGCGGAGTGTATCACGTTTAATCACGGTAATGGTGTCCCGCTTCCAGAAGGTATCGTTCTTTTGAACTTCTGATTTGGTTTTTCGAACCGAATCTTTGTATTCCTTTGACTTGTAATACCACCAGCCACAAGCTTCCAGTTTGAGACGGATTCCAAAATAAATATTAGCGCCGGTGTATTCTCCTTTAGCCGCATATTTCATAATACCCGACAGGTTATCCGTTCCCAAGGTAAAAGGACCCAGTCTTCCATATACACCCAAATTCAGATCCTGATAGTCCCGGGTAAGTGTTATGGGAACACCAATTTCTGCATGCTCGGTTTCCCAGCGAGGTATTACACTCAGGAAAGAAGCGCGGCGAACGCCCCATGCGTAATCCCCTTTCAGGCTGCGGGTCCAGTTAAAACCAAGGTGGTAATTATTTCTGTATCTGCGATCGAATTGCACATTCAAAGCAGCGGGTGTTGTAGTAATAAAATTATTACCCTGATCCGCATTTAGCTGGTCATAAAATCCGGTTGTAACATTGTTTAGCGGATCTGCACCAAATCCCTGATAAGTATTAATCAGATTGCGGTTCACATTCCATGTTGAAGTGGCGCCTTTATCGTTTATCACCCTGCGCTGGCCATTATAGGCAATAAAACCGATATCAGTTAAACTGGCTCCAAATCGCCATTTGTACTCGTTATTATCTTCGTCTATGCATGAATACCATGGATTATTGAAGCGTTTACGACCTTTTGCAGGGCGGTTTTCATACATAAAACCAATATCAGCGCCCAAACCGGCTCCTTGAAGAAAGTCAAACTTCATCCCAAAAGGACTGGTAAGCGTCCGGGTTGCGCTTTGGTCGTCTGTATGAAAAAAAGAAGAGCGTAAATCGGTAAATTGTACCTGATTATAATTATTGAAGCGGTAGCTACCACCCCCTACGCCCATGTGCGCTGCACCCATACCCAACAACATTTTACCGGTTGCTCCCCATTTAGTGAAATGACGTCCTTTATCGCGGGTAACCCCGGCAATCGAGAAAAACCATTCCTGCCATTTGTCTGTATTGATTGAGAATCTCGATAAATTATAATCAACACCGGTTTGAATTCCGTTTACACCGGAGAAACCTTGTCCGCTACTATCAAGTCCAAACCTGAAAAGGTTGCCCATGTTTTTATCTACACCGGTAATGCTCATACCAGCTACAGATTTAATCCCCATGCCCATAGCCACACGGTTGGTAACCCTAAAGTGCATGGAGGGTCCGTAGGTTTCATCCAGATAATAGAGTTTCCAGTTATCAGTGTTAGGATTTAATGTCAGCCAAGATTGATTGAAATTAAGGTTACCGGTAGAATTTTTATACTTGTCGGGATAAGTACCGGCCCCCATTTGCCAAAGACTGAACGGAGCAGAATACGTCAGAAAGTTGTTTGTGAATCCTGCCCCCGCACCCCAAAAATTGAAGTAAAATCGATTCTTGTCTGAATACGTCTGTGCAGGATTTAATGCATAGGCATAAGATGCATTGTGATTTCCCATTTGCAAACCAATGGTTTGTTGCGCTTGTAGTTTTGGGATGAGACTGACTGCTGAGAGCAGTGCGATTGTTTTGGTAAAGATGTTTTTCATAAGCGACTCCTTTTGTATATTAAAGTGAACACAAATACTGTACAATAAGTTAAACTAAACTCTTTAAAAATGAATTAAAAGGCTCTCTTTATCGTATTTAACACTTGTTTTTGCATTCTAATTAATTACAAAAGTCCAAATTGCGTGCCCAAATTTCAATGTTATTGTTGGAAAGTGCAAAATATTGATAAAAAAGCACCTTAATCGCAATATAGTTGCGGTTAAACGATGAAGCATTGCATTGGTGTTTAAAGCTGAGTTAACTTCGTGTAAATAATAAATCATGGGATTCCTAAAAAATTTACTGGCCAGTATTCTTGGTTTTTTCATAGGCATGGTGCTGTTTGTTGTGTTTTTTGCTGTCATTATTGGTGGTATTGCAGGCAGCTTGAATGAGAAACCGGAAATCAAAAACAATACAGTACTTGAACTTACACTCACAGGTGATATTCCGGATCGCGCCGTGGATGATCCCTTGTCAGACTTGGCAATTGCCAGTGAAGATTTATCACCGGTCGGATTAAATTCTATTCTATTCGGGTTGGACAAGGCCGCAAAAGACGAAAAAGTTAAAGGAGTGTATTTACGCGCAGATCTGTATGCAGGTAGTATGGGTACAGCAGAGGAAATCAGGCAGAAAATACTTGAATTTCGAAAGACCGGTAAATTTGTTGTGGCCTACGCAGAGCTTTATTCTGACGCAGGTTATTACATTGCATCAGCCTGTGATAAGATTTATCTGAATCCCAAAGGTATTCTGGAATTTAATGGATATGCCGGACAAACGGCACTTTATAAAGGCCTGCTAGATAAAGTAGGACTGGAAGTAGAAGTATTCAAGGCAGGCAAATACAAAAGTGCCGTTGAACCTTTTATGCAAAACAAAATGAGCGATGCGAACCGAGAGCAGGTTCGTGATTATGTTTTCAGCTTGTTTGGTTATTGCATGAAAAATATAGGAAAATCCCGGGGAATTGATTCTGGTGCCATTGCAGACATAGCCAATCAGTTTAAAGCGCGGAATGCTAAACTGGCATTGCAATATAAATTAATTGATGGCCTTAAATACGAAGACGAAGTTGAAGCGGAGCTCATTACTCTTTCTCAGGGTAAAAAAGGTAAAAAATTACAACGTGCTGATTTTGCGAAGTATGCAGATGATAGCTGGAATGCAGGCGACGGAGCAGATAAAATAGCTATCATTTATGCATCAGGTGAAATTAACATGGGCACCAATGAATCAGGCGAAGGCATAGGCAGCACATCATTGGCAGCGACATTGAAAAAAGCAAGACTCGACAGCCATATCAAAGCTGTTGTTTTGCGCGTAAATAGTCCAGGTGGCAGTAGCAATGCAAGTGATATTATAGCCCGTGAAATTGAACTTTTACGCAAGGTTAAGCCTGTAATAGCCAGTTTTGGCGGTGTAGCGGCAAGCGGGGGTTACTACATTGCCTGCCTGGCAGACAGCATTTTTGCGCAGCCAACCACAATCACCGGAAGTATTGGTGTTTTTGCCATGATTCCCAATACATCCAAAATGTATAAGGACAAACTTGGGCTTAGTTATGAAACGGTCCCCACAGGTGATTATGCCGTAACCTGGAGACCCGACGAACCATTGAGCCCGGCTATGCGCGGATATTTTCAAGGAATGGTTAACGACATTTATGATGACTTTACAGGAATAGTGGCAAAAGGCCGGAAAATGGATACAGGCAGGGTAAAACAATTGGCAGAAGGTCATGTTTACACTGGTATTTATGCCAAAAACCTCAAACTAACAGACGGATACGGTGGCATGCAACGGGCAATTCAAAGCGCAGCCCTAAAAGCAAATCTTAAGAAATACCGCATAGTAAGTATGCCTAAGCAAAAATCAACATTGGAACAGCTTTTTGGCAAAGCCAATACAAGTGAGGTCAAAGAAAAGTGGATTAAAGAAGAAATGGGCTCCTTACACCTTCCCTACTCTGAGATAAAGAGAATAATGAGTAGCCGTGGTGTTTACATGCGAATGCCTTTCAATCTCAAAATAGATTGATTGATAATTTTCCTTGATGACACCCAGGAAACTTTGCAAACTCCTTTGGTTTCCTCGGTTTATTTAGCTACATTTGCACCGAATTTATGGAAGTGCAGGTTAGGATTCTTGGAGCGGCCACTAAATTATTTATGGAACTGGGTGTGCGCAATATATCCATGGACGATGTAGCCAAATCAATTTCCATTTCTAAAAAAACCATCTACAAGTATTATCAGGATAAAGACCAGTTGGTCTATAACACAATTTCAGCGCACATCGCCGAAATGGAAAAAAACATCACACAGATAATGACTGCAGAATCGAATCCGGTACTGCAAATTGCAAAAATTGCAGATTTTGTGCTGGAGATGAACAAAAATGTGCATCCTTGTGTATTACTAGATTTGCAAAAGTTCTATCCTGAAAGCTATACACATTTGACAGAACACCGAAACAAATTTGTATTTCAAAGCATCAATCAAAATATAAAAAACGGTATTGAAGCCGGGTTATTCCGCAGCGACCTTCACCACAACAGGGTTACCAGAATTTATATGTGTCTCATATTTTCTATGTTTCAAAACACCCTTTTTGAAGGTGAGGAACAACGAGACTTCAGGGAGGAATACATAGAAACCATCAAATATCATTTATATGCTGTCACAACGGAAAAAGGGAAAGCCCTGTTCAAAGAGATCAGTTGGCTCAGCATCCAACCATAAACATTGTAATGAACACCTTTAAAAATATACTTATCATCGCCACCGTGTCTGTCTTCAGCACCCACATAAAAGGACAGGACACATTAAAAATGAGCCTTTCCGATGCTCTTAAGTATGCCGAATCAAACAGCACCGCCATACAAAATGCAGCGACGGATGTTGAAATCAGCCGACAGGCAGTAAATCAGGTTACGGCTGCTGGTTTGCCTCAGATTGGTGTAAATGCCGGATTTATGCAGTATTTGCAGGTTCCCGGTAACTGGGTAAAAAACTTCGTTCCAAGTGCTGGTGCGCCTGAGTATATTTTTCTTAGGTTCCAGCAACCCATTGCTTCCAATGCCACCGTTAGTATGAATCAACTTATATACAGCGGAACATTTTTACTGGGTCTTAAAGCAGCCCGTGAGGTTATAGATTTAAGCAGAACTATGGCAGGAAAAACCCGCAATGATGTTGCACTGGGAGTATCAAAAGCATATTTGATGGCACTCACACTTCAAAAAAACATCACCCTCATAAACAGCAATATAACCTTGCTCGAAAAAAGCCTGAGTGATGTAAAAGCACTTTACAAGGAAGGTTTTGCTGAAAAACTTGATGTTCAGCGACTGGAATTCAGCCTAACCAATCTAAAAGTGAGCAGAGAAAAACTTTTGCTTGCTTCAAATGCTGCGCTTAACCTACTGAAAATTCAAATAGGAATGCAGGTAGCATCTCCGCTTATTCTTACAGATGACCTTGAAACTTTGGACAAGACCATTCCTGTAGGCGATGAGTCCTTCAACATAAATAACAGATTTGAATATCAACTTTTAAATCAGTCACTTTCTATAAGTTTTCTGGAAGAAAAACGCTACAAGGTAGGTAAATACCCGACGCTGGTTGGTTTTTTGCAACACCAGCAAACAACACAGCGGCCGGAATTTAATTTCTTCAATTCCAATCTTACACCAAATAATAGCTGGGTTCCCAGTTCAGCATTTGGATTAAATCTAAGCATGACTTTGTTTGATGGTCTCAGGGCAAAGGCAGCCATTGCCGATGTGAAGCTCAGACGCAGCAAAACCATAAATGATTTAAAAACCTTTCAAAATGCGGCAAACATGGAATATGAAAATGCTTTGAAAACATATCAGACGCAGCTGGAAATGGTAGCCGTACAAAAACAAAATGTGCAATTGGCAAACAACATTTACAACAATACTGTTTTCAAATACAAAGAAGGGGTTGGCAGTGCACTGGAAATGCTGCAGGCCGAAACCGACTTAAAAACAGGTCAGGCAAATTACCTAAATGCCTTATATGACCTGGTAATGGCTAAAATTGATCTGAAAAAAGCACTTGGAAATGATTTGCTTAAACCCTAACAACAAGAAAATGAAAAAACAATATTTAATATTACTCAGCATCGGTTTACTATTCAATGCGTGTGGCGGTAAAAAAAATAATGTGCAACAGAAACGCGCAGAACTTGACAAAATAAAAAAAGAGATTGCGAGTCTTCAAAATCAGGCAGAAAAACTTGAGGCAGAAATCGAAGCACTGGAGCCAAAAAAGGATAAAACAAAACTCGTAGAGACAGAAGTGGTTGAGGCAGCAGCTTTTGAAACATATTTAAATATTGAAGGAAAGGCAGATGCAGAACAAAGTACCATTGCTACTGCCCAACTTCCCGGAACAGTTACACAGGTTTTGGTAAAACCTGGTGACGCGGTTTCAGCCGGACAGGCACTCGCTTATATGGACAACAGCACACTAAGGCAGAGCCGCGGACAGATTGAACAACAATTGACTTTTGCCAACACACTTTTTGAGAAACAGAAACGACTCTGGCAGCAGGGTGTGGGCACTGAAATTCAGTATTTATCCGCCAAAAATCAAAAAGAGGCGCTGGAAAAAACCCTTGCTACGCTGGATGCACAGTTGTCTATGTATACCGTAAAAGCTCCGATAAGTGGCACCGTTGAAAGTGTTGACACAAAAATCGGACAAGCCGCTGCACCCGGAATTCCCATGTTTAAAGTGGTAAACCTTAGCAACCTCAAGGTAGTGGCGGATATTGCTGAATCGTATTCTAGCAAAATTAATAAAGGCGATAAAGTGAAGATTGTTTTTACTGATGTCAATAAAACCATTGAGAGTAGAGTCTCCTTTGCTTCCAAAGTTATCGATCCTCTCAATCGTTCATTTAAAATTGAAATTCGCTTAAATGGGGCTACAGAAATAAAGCCCAACATGCTGGCTAAATTAAAAATTGCAGATTACCGCAATGAAAACGCCATAACTGTTCCGACAAACGCCATAACAGCCGGTGTAGATGAAAAGTATGTAATGGTTAAAATCATGCAAAATGGAAAAGTGGTTGCGGCTAAACGCATTGTCAAACCCGGACACACAGGAGAAAGCAGAACAGAAATCCTGGAGGGAATACAGGCAGGTGATGAAATTATTGTTACCGGTTTTCAGGAACTAAACGACGGTCAGATTATTGAGACATCAGGCAAATAAATAAAACATGAACCCATTTAAGGAGTTTAAACCTACCAGCTGGAGTATAGACAACAAGACCAGCATTTATATACTCACTGTATTTCTGTCGATTGCAGGTATTCTGTCTTACATAAAACTACCAAAGGAACGATTCCCTGACATTGTTATTCCAACCATTTATGTACAGACCATTTACCCGGGATCTTCTCCAAAGGACATTGAAAACCTCATTACTAAGCCCATCGAAAAAAAGATAAAATCCATAAGCGGTGTTAAAAAACTAAAAAGCCAAAGTATTCAGGATTTTTCAATCATTACTGTTGAATTCAATACAGATGTAAAGGTTGATGAGGCTAAACGCAAGGTAAAAGATGAGGTTGATAAAGCTAAAGCAGAGCTGCCCAATGATCTGAAAAAAGACCCCACCGTTATGGAGGTAAACTTCAGTGACATGCCCATCATGTATGTAAACATTAGCGGTAATTACGATCTTTCAACACTCAAGAAATACGCAGAGGCTGCCAAAGACAGGATAGAGAGTTTGTCAGAAATAACCCGGGTGGATATGGTTGGAGCACTTGACAGAGAGATTCAAATAAACCTTGATTTGGCTAAAATGGGTGCAGCAGGGCTGGCACTCGATGATGTAAGCCGCGCCATTCAATTCGAAAACATGCGCATTTCCGGCGGCAATATTGATGTTGACCGCATGAAAAGATCTTTGAGTGTAGGCGGTGAATTTCAAACCAAACAGGACATTGAAAACATAATTATCCGAAGTGGTGCAGGTGCTACACTTTATCTAAGGGATGTGGCTGAAGTAAAAGATGGTTATGCAGAAAAAGAAAGTTATGCAAGACTGGAGGGCAATCCAGTTATAACACTCAATATAATTAAACGTTCAGGCGAGAACTTGATTGAAGCCAGTGATAAATGCCGAGCTGTTATAGATGATTTATACAAAAACAAGATCCTTCCGGAAAACGTGAAGGTTGTTTTCACAGGCGATCAGAGCACACAAACACGTATCACATTGCACGATTTGATAAATACCATTATCATTGGCTTCATTTTGGTTACCATCATTCTTATGTTCTTCATGGGTGCTACCAACGCCATATTTGTTGGACTGAGTGTGCCATTGAGTATGTTCCTTGCCTTCTTAGTCATGCCCACTTTGGGTTTCAGCTTAAACATGATTGTTTTGTTTAGTTTTCTGTTGGCATTAGGCATAGTGGTGGATGATGCCATCGTAGTAATTGAAAACACGCACCGTATTTTTTCTCAATCAAAAGAAAAAATGCCCATTGTGACTGCTGCTAAAAAAGCTGCGGGGGAAGTTTTTCTTCCTGTTTTAAGCGGAACTCTCACTACCCTGGCTCCTTTTGTGCCGCTTGCTTTCTGGCAAGGAATTGTTGGAAAGTTTATGTTCTTTCTGCCTGTGACGCTAATTATTACATTGCTGGCATCTCTTCTTGTTGCCTATATCATAAATCCGGTGTTTGCAGTTGATTTCATGGCGCATAGTAACGAAGATCACAGTAAAAAGCCGGGAATAACGCCCGGATTCAGAAAAACCGGCTTCGTATTTATCGGATTATCCGTAATTGGCTATGTAATGGGGGGCTTAGGTTTGGGAAATTTTGTGGTATTGTTATTCTTATTGTACACGCTTCATCATTTCTGGCTAAAACGCATCATCCACAACTTCCAGCACATTACATGGCCTAAGGTACAGGATTCATACAAACAACTAATCACCTGGGCTTTGGTGGGCAAGCGCCCTGTATTGCTCCTGGTTGGAACATTTGTACTCATGATAATGTCTTTTGTAATTACCGGTCTGCGTAAGCCTGGTGTGGTTTTCTTCCCTCAGGCTGAACCCAACTTCACCTATATTTACATTGCAACACCTGTGGGCACATCTGCTCAATTTACCGATAGCATTGTAAAGAAAATTGAAACAGATGTTTTTTCTCTTATTGGTAAAAAGAACCCGGTAGTTGAAAGTATAATTTCGAACGTGGCTGTGGGTGCCACAGACCCTAACAGTGGCGACCGCTCAGTGGCAAGTAATAAAGGAAAAATTACCGTTGCCTTTGTTGAGTTTAGTAAACGTGGCGGCAAAAGCACACAACAATTGCTCGAGAAAATCCGCAAGGGTATAAAACCAATAGCCGGTGTAGATATTATTGTGGAACAAGAACGAAACGGCCCTCCTGTTGGTAAAATCGTAAATATTGAAATTCGCGGTGATGAATTCAATACCCTTGTAAAAACCTCTTCAGAACTAAAAACATACCTGGACAACCTGCAAATTGCAGGCGTTGAAGAATTGAAAAGTGATTTTATCAGCAGCAAGCCTGAAATAATTGTTAAAATAGACCGTGAACGCGCCAATAGACAGGGTATCTCTACTGCACAGATTGGCATGGCACTCAGAAACTCTATTTTCGGTACTGAGGCCAGCAAATTCAAAGATGCCAACGAAGATTACCCTATTATGGTGAGAGTGAGTAAAGAACAGTCTAACAACCTGGATGCTTTGCTTAATATGAAAATTATTTACCGCGACATGAACTTAGGCGGTATGCTCAGACAGGTTCCGCTTTCGGCCGTAGCTACTGTAGAATATGGAAATACATTTGGTGGTATAAACCGACTTAACCAGAAACGCGTTATCACCCTAGCTAGCAATGCTCTTCCGGGTTACGCGCCCAACGAGGTTGTTTCTCAGGTCCAAACTGCAATTAATGCTTTTGGAAGTCGCAATGGTGTAGAAATCATTATGACAGGTGAACAGGAAGAACAGAAAGAGACACAGTCATTTTTGGGGATGGCAATGCAGGCATCAATAGGTCTTATCATTCTTATACTGGTAACACAATTCAACTCTACCAGCAAACCCATACTGATATTAACAGCCATATTTTTTTCCATTATAGGTGTATTGCTTGGTTTCGCTATTTTCAACATGGATTTTTCTGTGGTGATGACCGGTATTGGTGTAGTTGCACTGGCAGGCATTGTGGTTAGAAATGGCATATTGCTGGTAGAATTCACCGATTTGCTTAGATCTAAAGGTGTTCCGCTTAGAGAAGCTATCATAGAGGCTGGCAGAACAAGGATGACGCCTGTTTTACTAACAGCAGGTGCAACCATCCTCGGTTTAATTCCGCTGGCTGTAGGCTTAAATATGGACTTTGCCAAACTTTTCACAGAATTCAATCCGCATATTTACCTTGGTGGAGATAGCGTTGCCTTCTGGGGTCCTTTAAGCTGGACAATGATTTTTGGGCTGAGCTTTTCAACCTTTCTCACACTGGTGCTGGTTCCTTCCATGTATTTTCTAAATGAAAAAAGCAAGGTTAGGGTATTGGGATGGTTTGGCAAAAACTATAATCCCGATGAGAATAAATCTGCTGATGCATTGAGAAACCTGGAAGTTTAAAGCAAAATGGATGCCTTTGAGGATTTTTCCTGCGCTTTAACCAAGTTAGGGTTTATCCCAAATCAGCACGAATTTCATTTTAAACACGCGGCAGGAACAGAAATAATCTTTGTACCTACAATTTCCGAATACCCACAAAGACCTCAAACTTCGCATCCAATTATTGTTCACGAGGATATCTGGCGAAGTAAAAAGGAAGCCGTTCTAAACCGGCTAATGGCCTTAACAGGCCATTCAAAACGAATGCATGGACGACAATGCATAGTAAAAAGGATTGATAACCTAACTGCTCAGCAGTTCCTAAACCATTACCATACAGGCGGGTTTGTAAATTCTTACTTCAAATATGGGCTTTTTGGGGCCGATGAACTTTTGGCAGTAGGTTTGTTTAGCAAAGTCAGAACCTTTCATAAAGACACGGATTCGCCTTACAGAAGTGCCGAGCTAACACGCTATGCCTGCAAAACTGGAATTAGGGTAACAGGAGGTTTGGACAAACTACTCAACGCATTTTGCAATGAGAACAAAGTCTTTCATTTGATGACCTATGCAGATAAAGAATGGACGGATGGTAAATCCTATTTCACACTGGGTTTCGAAAAAGTAGGTGATACTACTCCCCTGCTTTTCCGAATTCATAAAATCTCAGGGGAAAGGAATGTTATTCATAAAAATCAATCTGAATTCAATGAGGATTGGGTGCTAAAAAGCAACCTTGGCAATATAAAACTCGTAAGAACAAAAAATCCCCGGAACTAGCTGGGGATTTTTAGTTAATATTTTAAATTATTTAATACAGCTCGAATGTATTCTTCTGCTTCAGCAATCCACGGGTCCAGAGCTCAGTGCTGTATTTACCCTTTTTCAATTGACCTGCGAGGGTACCTGATGAAGGATAGTACCATTTAACAACATTCTTCTCTCCATCAGATATGATAGTTTGTTTGATACTGAAAAGACTGCTCTTATCAGCCAAACCTTTGTTTCCTGTGGTGAGCACTTCATCTTCAGGACCAATAATTCGGATTGTTACTTCTTCTTCTACCGGTTCTTTAATAAAAGGATTTTCTAAAACATCAAAGGTTATGCGCAATTTCTCTGATCCCTTGGATTTCGTAGTTTCAACTTGCAAAGTTCCTTTTTTACCAATGCCAGTAGTCAGTAATGAACCGAATTGAGGAATAGCACCTTTATTTACCCTATCTTTCAAATCAGTATTCTCGTCAATAAGGGCGATTTTACCTGCCTTTTCTGACTCAACTTCTGTGGTCAGTGCAGCTATTTTGGCCATCAAATCAGAAATTTCCTTTTGCTTATCCTCAAGCTGCTTTTTCAATTCAGCCAATTTTTTCTGATCTTCCTTGCTCAGCCCGGCAGTACTTCCGCCTCCTGCAGACCCTGTGGGTACACCTGATCTGGCAATAATAGCCCTAAGTGAATTGATTTGTCCCATAAGCTCAACCACTTTTGGATTACCTGGTCCTTCAAGTTCTTCTATTTTTCCTGTCAGGCGGGAATTTTCATCTTGAAACTGGGTAACCATTCTACTGAGAGAATCCTGCATGTTTTGAAGCTGTCTCTGTAAAGAGTCTTTCAATTGCAAAACCTGCATTCTTTCTTTCTCTGCTTTAGACAACTCGCCTTTCTTGGAGTAAAAATAGGCATTTCCGCCGATTGAGGCTAACAAAAGGACTCCCAAAACTGCGGCCAAAACGTTTTTATTCATAGCTTGATTTAAGTATGCAATATTATTGATTTTTTTTCAAAAAAACTACTGCTGTTTATTGTTGCTGCTTACTTTCAGATATTCAAGAACTTCCGATGGCGAAATTGCTGCATCCATAATTCTTTGCCTTTTATTGAGAAGTATTCCAGTTGGGATTTTCCGTATCTTTAGTTTTCTATTTACCTTATTGGAACTAAAACCCTGAAATATCGCGGTTTCATATCTGCGTGAATACCTATGAAGATATTGGCTGCTGGCACCATAATTAAGCATTAGAATTTTCATCCCAGAATTTTTTATTCTCCCTAATGCATGAAGCGCAGCACTGTCTTGAATGTAATCAGATGCCTGATCGTGCCATATATAAACATATAAATCTTCACCCCTAAAACGCCGGATTTTTCTCTTTTTTATTTTTTCCTTTTCAGTGGGTTCTGCGTATCTAAATTTAGGCAATTTCTTTCCTTTGTTTAAAATGTATTTTAAAGCCGCTGAAGTATCCCTTCTTACTTTGATATATTTTCCGTCAGGATGTACAAATTCTATATAAAATGCTGCATTATTCCATTCCAGATAACCTTTACCGCCTTTTAGCACACAACTTTGAAGATTTTGAAAAGCATAACCGTTATCGGCAATCATAACCTCATCCACACCGTTATCAGAATATGTTCCGTTGCAGTTTGCGTCTTTTACACAAAGGGCAAAGGTTTCTTTTCCATTGCTCCATGTACCAAAAAGTATATTCATGCGCCTGATGCGGAATGAATTTTCAGTACCTGAATAAAGTCTGCTTCCTTGCAGCTGATACATTGCCTTATCATTCATAATCGCAAACTGTTTAAATTGAGAAGCAGGAAAATGTTCCAGCATTATCTTAAAACCATTAGGCCTGTTATCAATTGCTATGATTGCGGTTTTATGAGGCTTTATAGTGTCTGGTAAACCATCATCTGTCAAATCATAATTGTGATTCCTGTCGGTCCAAATAATTGTATTGTAGGCAGTCCATCCGGGATTTTCTATCAGCATCAACGTATGATTGGCTGCAAAATCATCTGTTTTGATTGCACTGAAAATCCAGGTAAAACCTCTCCTGTAGGCCTTACTCACAACCGGAGCTTTTACTTTTTTCCATTCAGTGACATCTGACACTTTAGCGGAGGCAAAATCCACTGGATTTGCAACAGAATCTCCCCTGAATTCAAATACATTGGCCATCATCATGGTTTTGGTAAACTCAGCATCGGTACCTCTGTCTGTCAATGTCAGCTGAATATTTTGGGCGGATATCGTTCCAATACCCAATCCCAGGATTACTGTAAGCCAATTAATCATCTTTACCCGCTCCTATAAACTGTAAAAGAAAATATAATAGATTAACCAAAGCACCTGCCGCTGCCGCAACATAAGTCATGGCAGCCCACTTCAAACAATCCCCGGCATCATGAAGTTCTGCTTCTGAAACCAAATTTCTTTGTTTCATCCATGCCAAGGCCCTGTTGCTTGCATCAAATTCTACGGGTAGTGTTACCAGTGCAAACAGCGTAATAACGGCGTAACATGCGAGAATAATTCCCAAAATAAGTTGTGCCCCCCCCCCGATTCCGAAGCCGATAAAGGCCGCACCGAAAATAATAATGTTAAGAATAGTGGCACTAATATTCTGAATAGGAACCAATTTGCTCCTCAACTGAAGCATTGTGTAGGCCGTAGCATGCTGGACGGCATGTCCGCATTCATGAGCAGCAACTGAAGCTGAGGCCGCATTTTCTCCATAATACACTTCCCTGCTGAGATTCACGGTTCGGTTTACCGGATTATAGTGGTCTGACAACTGTCCATCAACCTGAATTATCTGCACATTTGAAATTCCATGATCTCGCAGCATTCTCTCTGCAATTTCTTTACCCGAAAGCCTGTTGGATAAATGAATATTTGAATACTGCGTAAACTTTGCTTTCAGCTTGTGCTGCACAGCCATGCTTATCAGCATCATGACAATCATTATTAAAAAGTATCCTGACATCGAAATTATGTTTTACTTACAAAAACGAACCAGCATTACTATTACGGCTATTAAAAACATAATAATACTGATTCTATTTATTCCATGCATCATACTCAGGTAAGAACTTTTTGGCCCATCCTGTTTGCGAAAGGTTAAATACGATAAAAATTTCTTTATAATCATTTTTTTACAATTAGATTTTCGGATTTTAACATCGACTTCCTTACCGGCTCCATCAAATCCAGCGGGTTATCAGCAAACTCCTCAAGCAAGGCAATATCAAGCACCTGCAACATATTACTTACATAGTGAAACTTCATATCCTTAAGGTAACTTTCATTGATTTCCTGCACATCCTTGCGGTTTGCTTCGCACATAATCACATCAGTAATTCCGGCTCTCTTTGCTGCCAGAATTTTTTCTTTAATCCCGCCAACTGGCAGTACTTTACCCCGTAGGGTTATTTCACCGGTCATGGCAACATGGCTTTTTACCTTTCTTTGTGTGAACAGTGATGCCAGCGATGTTAAAATGGTAATACCGGCAGAGGGTCCATCTTTCGGAATAGAACCTGCCGGAAAATGCACATGCACATCCCACTGATCGAAAACTCGGTTATCAATCTCCAAATAGGATGAATGGGCTTTTAAAAATGTTCGTGCTAATGACACACTCTCTTTCATTACATCGCCCAGTTGCCCTGTAACCGTAAGATTGCCTTTGCCTTGCATTAATGTGCTTTCTACAAATAGTACTGACCCGCCCATTGGGCTCCACGCCAAACCCGTAACAACACCCGGGGTAAGGTTATTCTCGTAGGTTTCCGGCTCCATCTTTTCAGCACCTAGTATTTCTTGCACAGTTTCAATGCTCATGGCCTTGGCATATTTCTCACCCGTCGCCAGGCTTTTTGCAGCTGATCTGGCCAATGCTGCGATTTTCTTATCCAATCCACGCACCCCACTTTCACGTGTATATTGCTCCACAACCATTTCCAGCGCTTTGTCGGTTACCTTTATATCAGAAGCTTTAAGTCCGTGCGCCTTGCGCTGCTTGGGTATTAAGTATTTTTTAGCAATTTCAATTTTCTCTTCCAGGCTGTATCCGCTTATTTCAATGATTTCCATCCTGTCCAGCAACGCAGGCTGAATGGTATCAAGATTATTGGCAGTGGCTACAAAAAGCACCTTACTCAAATCATAATCCAGTTCAAGGTAGTTATCATAGAAAGTGCTATTTTGTTCAGGGTCCAGCACTTCCAGCATAGCGCTGCCAGGATCTCCCCGAAAATCCCTGCCCATTTTATCTATTTCATCCAAAACGAAAACAGGATTGCTACTTCCTACTTTTTTCAGATTTTGAATAACACGGCCGGGCATGGCACCAATATAGGTTTTACGGTGTCCTCGGATTTCGCTTTCATCATGCAAACCGCCCAGACTCATTCGCACATATTTTCTACCCAACGCACGCGAAATGCTCTTACCAAGGCTGGTTTTACCTACACCGGGAGGTCCGTAAAGACAGATAATCGGACTTTTCATATCACCCTTGAGTTTCAATACAGCCAAATATTCAAGTATGCGTTTTTTTACTTTATCCAGTCCAAAATGGTCCTCATCCAGCACTTTTTCAGCAAACTTCAGATCAAAATTATCGGTGGTATAAGTGTCCCAAGGCAATTCAATCATGAGCTGAACATAATTCAATCCCACGCTGTAATCAGGAGAAGCTGGATTTACCCGCATGAGCCTGTCCAGTTCCTTATTAAAGTGCTGATGAACTGTTTTTGACCATTTTTTCGCATTTCCTTTTTCGCGTAAATTCTGAATTTCCTTGTCAGGCGTTTCGCCGCCCAGTTCTTCTTGTATGGCCCGAATTTGCTGATGCAGGAAATATTCTCGCTGCTGCTTGTCAATATCTGTTCGAACTTTGTTTTGAATCTCGTCTTTCAGCTCCAGAATCTGCAGTTCTTTGGTGAGCATTTCAAGCACCTTTACCGCCCTGTCTTTGGGATTTACGTTGGCCAGTACAAGTTGTTTTTCGGCCACGCCAATATTGAGATTACTGGCTACAAAATGCACTAGAAAATTATTGCTGTCAATATTTCTGATGGCAATATTTGCCTCCGTGGGAATATTGGGCGCCAGGTTAATTATCTTCTCTGAAATATCGCGAATACTCTGAATAATGGCATCAAATTCACCGTCTTCATTGACCGGCTCATCTACCAAATTGCTGATTTTTGCTTTGAAATACGGTTCATTTTGCGTATATTCATCAATATTGATGCGCTTACGTCCCTGAATAATCAGCGTGGTAGTTCCATCCGGCATGCGCATGGTACGTATGATGTGAGCCAGAGTGCCAACCGAATACAGGTCTTCCTGAGCAGGATCCTCGATATCTGGATTTTTCTGGGCAATAACTGCAATAATTTTGTCTTTTTTGGCTGCCTCTCGAACAAGCCTTATGGACTTATCCCTGCCGAGCGTAATCGGAAAAATCACCCCTGGAAACAAAACCGTATTGCGTATAGTTAAAACAGGTACTTCCTCTGGAAGTTGCATTTTCCCAAAATCTTCTTCATCCTGCTTTGAAAATAAAGGCATGAATTCCGGATTATCATCTCCTCCGTCAAAATCAGAATGTAAACCCTGGTATAATTCTTTCGTATCAAACATTACTTTTTTATTAGGTCAACCCATGTGCCAATTTTAACAAACCAATGTAAAATTGTAAATCCTCGAATCAATGGATATAAAATATCATTAAACTGGCGAAGACCTCCGCTAAAATAAAGAAAATCCATGACATTATGGCAAGTTTGCTGACACAATTTGGCACATTGATATTTTCGATGAAGTTTATTTGCAATTTCGTTCACTTTCCCGAAATTTGCTGTTAAACTAATCACAAAGAAACATGAAAATGAAGCATTTACTTTTTGCCCTAGCCATTCCGGCTTTGGCATTTCTGACCTCTTGCGACGGTGGTTCAGATCCTGATGCAGCGCCTAAGCCCACATTGTCTTTCCAAACCGGTAGCGGATTCACATTTGCCGATGCACAGGCCGGCGTTAATGACATTTTGAAAATTGGTGTTATTGCAAAAAGCAATGACTCCAAACTTACCAAAGTAACCATCAACCTTAGCACAAACGGCGGAACACCCGGTGTTATATTTGATACAACAGTAAATGCAAACGGTGCTACCTTTACCTACAACTATAAAGTACAAGGCAGTGTAGCTGATGTTTTGAAATTGACCGTGACCGCCAGCGATGCCAACGGAACAACTGCCGAGCAGAGCCTGAGCATCGAAATCACACCTGCAACCGTAGCTATCGGACTTCAGCAAAACCAGCAAATTTACAACTTACAAAGCCCTGCCGGCTATAACGGTGCATATGATTTGACCAAGTCTGATGCTAAATATAATGCCGACAAACCCACTGAAAAAGACATCGTTGATGGCACTCCGAGTTCTGCGGTATTCAGCAGGTCATGGACAACCTTAAATGGCAGCAAATTCGTGAAAGTTTCTGCTAATGATTACAACCTGTCAACAAGCAGTTCCTTCATCTACAACCTTTGGAAAACCAATGCAGCCAATGCAACTGCCACAGTTACCGATATCAAGCTTGGCAATGTTATCCTTGTAAAATCAGGTCAGAGTGTTCCTTTCGGACTTTACATCATTAAAGTAACCGAAGTTAAAGAAACCACCACCGATAACCTGGATTACATCAAATTCGAATACAAAGGCGATATTTAATCTGCATCAAATCATTTAAAAAAACCCCGGCTCAGTGAGTCGGGGTTTTTTGTTGAAAAACAAACCTGAAATTTTGTTTCTTTTGCATATCGTGAAAAGAATAGGAATTTTTACTTCAGGCGGCGACTCTCCCGGCATGAATGCCTGCATCAGAGCGGCTGTAAGAACCTGTCTGGCATACAACATAGAGCCATATGGAATCAGACGTGGTTACGAAGGGATGATTGACGATGATGTTCATCCTTTACATGCGGGCAGCGTATCCAATATTATTCAATATGGCGGCACCGTTTTAAAAACGGCCAGAAGTGCAGAATTCCGAACCCCGGAAGGAAGAGCAAAAGCTGCAGAAAACCTGAAAAAACATAAAATTGAAGGTCTGGTCTGCATTGGTGGAAATGGCTCCTATACCGGAGCACTTTTTTTACAAAAAGAACATGGCATTCCAACTGTAGGATGCCCCGGAACCATAGACAACGATCTGGCAGGAACCGATTATACCATTGGATTTGATACCGCTGTAAACACTGCTGTGGAAGCCATAGACAGAATTCGTGATACGGCAGAAAGCCATGGCCGCGTTTTCTTTGTGGAAGTGATGGGACGTGATTCGGGTTACATAGGTCTATACGCGGGCCTTGCAGGCGGTGCGGAAGGAATTCTGATTCCGGAGAAAGGAAATCAGTTTGACGTGCTGATTAAACATTACAAGCAGAAGAGCCGTAAGAAAGAGTTCTCCATTTACGTGGTCGCCGAAGGTGACGAAGAAGGCAAAGCCCTGGAACTTTCGCACAGATTTCTGCAGCACTATCCCCAAAGCGATACACGTGTGGTGGTGCTGGGGCATATACAACGGGGCGGTAAACCCTCGGCCAGCGACAGAATTTTGGCAAGCAGACTGGGAGCCCATGCTGTGAAAGGACTTACAGAAGGACTAAACAATTGTGCCGTAGGTGTAATACGCGATGAAATCGTTTACACATCTTTTGAAGAAGCCATAAAAGGCAAAAAAGAACTAAACAACAACCTTTGGGTACTTAACGAAATGATTTGCCGTTAATATGCTGCTTCAACTTAGGGTAAAAAACTTTGCCCTTATCCGCTCCCTTTCATTCTCTCCCCAAAAAGGCATGAATGTAATCACCGGTGAGACCGGTGCGGGTAAAAGCATATTATTGGGTGCCCTGGGATTGGTAACGGGAAACCGTGCCGAAATGTCGGCCCTGCTGAATCAAAATGAGAAATGTATTGTTGAAGCGGATTTTGACATTCAAGCCCTGAACCTAAAGGACTTATTTGAAGCACTGGAACTGGATTATGAACCCGTTTGCATTGTAAGACGCGAGATTAGTGCTCAGGGAAAAAGTCGTGCCTTCGTGAATGATACACCCGTTCAGCTTTCCACACTCAAACAGCTTTCCGGACACCTTGTGCAGGTTCACACCCAAAATACAGGCACCTTTATTTCAGATACGCTCGAGCAATTGCTGGTTATTGATGATTTTGCGGGAAATACATCGCTAAAAATAGAATATCAAACCGCGTTTAGAGAATGGAAAACTGAAATTAAAAACCGGGATTTGCTGCTTGAAAAGCAATCTTCTTTTGAACGTGAACAGGATTTTATCCGCTTTCAGCACGAGGAGCTCTCTGGTTTTGCACCCGCAGAAAACGAAGAAAACGAGTTGGAAACCCAGATACTAATTTTGGCCAATGCCGATGAAATCAGCAGAACATGCCGGCAGGCCGTGGACGAACTTACAGAGTCTGAACTTTCCATCACTGACAGAATCAACGGTGTTAAGCAATTATTCAGACAGGCAGAACGCTTTCTTAGCAGTGCCGATGATTATAAAAACCGACTTCAAGGCCTGGCCGAAGAGTTGAAGGAATTATCACGAGAAATAGAACGCACAGGCCAACTGGCCGAAAACAAACCCGATTTGCTGGAATCCCTGCAGGATAGACAGGCACGTATGCAATTGTTGTTTAGGAAACACGGTGTGGACAACAGTGAGGCTTTGCTGGGTATTTCACAAAGTCTGGAAGAGAAACTGCAGGAAGCCCATTATTTGGATGAGGCTATTGATAACTCAACAGCACGTATCGCTGCGTATGAGAAAAAAGTACTATCGAGTGGACTTGTGCTTCAAAATAGCAGAGAACAAGCCGGTGATTTATTGATGGTTGCCGTAGGCGAACAATTGCAGAAACTGGGCATGCCCCATGCAAGGTTAGCTTATGAATGGATTGACCATTCAGAAAAACCAGACATAAATGGCCTGTCTACGCTGCGAATGACCTTCAGAGCCAACGCCGGCTCTCCCCTGCTGCCGCTTGAAAAAGTGGCCTCGGGCGGAGAACTATCGCGTGTAAATTTCTGTTTGAGAAGCCTCACCGCCATGAAGAAAACATTGCCAACCCTTATTTATGATGAGGCAGACACAGGCATCAGCGGTGAGATAGCTTTGCAAATGGCCCGCATGATGCGAAATATGGCCATGGCACATCAGCTTATTTGCATCACACACCTTCCCCAGGTAGCAGCAGCCGGCAACAATCATTTCCGCATATTCAAAGAAGAATCTGAGGCTTTTACCGAGAGTAAGATGACATTGTTAAACTCCGATGAAAGAACACAGCAACTGGCATACATGCTGTCGGGTAGCACCGCCGGAACAGCCGCTGTGGGCAATGCCAATGAGCTCATTCAATTGTTCGCTGATTAAAGCAGTTTATCCGGTGCGGCTACGTTGGTTTCGTACCATACATCCTTATCAAACGGCCCATTGGCAGCGGCCTGCGTTGCCAGCACATCACATCGTTCGTTTTCGGGAACGCCTGAGTGCCCTTTCACCCAGTGAAACTGGGGTTTAAGCAGTTCATACAAAGGATAAAAGCGCTGCCACAAATCCGGGTTTTTTACTTTTGTCCAGCCTTTCTTTTTCCAGCCAAACAGCCAACCTTTGAGTATGGCATTGCATACATACTGGCTGTCTGAATATATGTGAACAGGAATTCCACGACTTTTGATATTATCCAGCGCACGAATTACCGCAAGCAATTCCATGCGGTTGTTGGTGGTGAGGGCATAGGCACCAAAAATCTCCTTCCGTTTATCGCCATACATCAGCACTGCGGCAAAGCCACCCGGACCGGGATTTCCCAGTGCAGCACCGTCTGTATACACCACTATTGGCAGCATGCAGGCAAAGTTGAAATACGTTGCACTTATTCACAAAATTTGTGAATAACTCAGGCAAAAAGGTTGATAACCTCAAAAAAGTGTCTTTTAATGTTGTGGAGTTGATTTGCACATTCAAATCAACCGAAATAGCACCCTTTTTCCTTTTCATTATAGAAAGCCCGACCGGAAACGGCCGGGTTTTCTCTTTACTAATGGCTATGATGATGTGAAATAGGCCGAATATAGACGGACTGTTATATTTTTGTAGAGCCTGAACTGAAACATACCGTGAATTCAACGGTTTATAGTATACATGAATGCCGAAATTTTAACCATTGGAGATGAATTGCTGATTGGGCAAACCATAGACACCAACAGCGCTTGGATCGGCAAAAACCTGGCATTGTTTGGCATTCAAATTTCCAGAAAAACTGCTGTAAGTGACAGTAAGATAGAAATAGTTACTGCCATCACTGAAGCCTTTAAGCGGGTGGATTTCCTATTGGTAACAGGTGGTTTGGGGCCAACCAAAGATGACATTACCAAAAAAACACTGGCCGGATTTTATGGTTGCGGCTTCAGGCGCGATGAAAGCGTTGCTGCGCATCTTGAAAACATCTTTGCCCGCAGAGGCCGGCAATTGCTGGAAATAAACAAACAACAAGCCGATGTGCCTGAAATCTGCGAAGTGCTTTGCAACGAGGTCGGAACAGCCCCCGGAATGTGGTTTGACCAAAAGGGGAAAGTGCTTGTAAGCATGCCGGGGGTTCCGAATGAAATGGTGCATATTATGGAAAACAGGGTTTTTCCACGCATCAAAGACCGGTTTAAAACACCTGAAATATTGCATTGTACGGCTGTAACGGTGGGCATACCCGAAAGCCTGCTCAGCAAACAGCTGGAAGATTTTGAGAAGACTCTCCCGCCTCACATCAAACTGGCTTATTTGCCGGCGCTCAATACGGTAAAACTTCGGCTATCGGGACAATCCGATGATGCCGCGCTGCTGAAAGCAGAGATGACCGGTTATTTTGACAATTTATGCGAAGTTTGCGGCGAGGCCATTTTCGTGCGGGAAGACATCAGTCCGGTTAAGTATATTGCTAGACAGTTGATCCATAACAAAATCAAAATTTCACTGGCTGAAAGCTGCACAGGCGGCTTCATTGCCAATCAGTTGGTAACAGAGTCGGGAATTTCAAAGGTTTTTAATGGTAGCATTATCTCCTACGCCAATGAAATCAAGCACCGTGAGCTTGGGGTTCCGAATGAAATATTCAGCACCGTTGGCGCTGTGAGTGAAAAATGTGCACGATACATGTGCGAGGCGGCCCTTAAAAAATTCAATGCAGATATTGCCATTAGCACCACAGGTATTGCCGGTCCGGGTGGCGCCACCGATGAGAAACCGGTTGGACTTATTTACATTGGCATTGCAACAGCAAAAGGTTCACGGGTAAAGAAATACCATCTTTTTGGCACACGCGAACAATTCATGCAGCGTGCCGCTAATTGCGCTATGATGCTGGTGAAAGATACACTGCTACAAGAGTTTGGCGTACATTAAAAACTACGGGCAACATTAATTTAAGTACATTTGTCTTAAAATTAATTTGGGAAAAGCCCTATTGCATACTGCCCGTTTTCTTTTTTTAACATGTATTTTTCTTGCATGGTCAGCGCCACTGATGGCATTTGATTTACCTAAAAATCAAAACCTTGAAACCGGCAGTCAGGCTTTTATGAAGAATCAGGGACAATGGGAAGATGGTTGTCTCTACCATTTCCGCAGTGGATTATTTCAGGCCAGTTTTTATAGCGACAGAATTGTTTTTACGGTAGCAAATCCAAAAGACAAGTTTGCAGCGCCTCCTAAACCCAATCCCGAGCATCCGGAACCTCCAAATCCGCGGTTTATGCTGCAGGTATGGGAAATTAGTTACCAAAATGCACTCCCCTTTCAATTTGAAGTCCAAGCACCCTTGGAGAATAAAATTGGATATGCCAAAATTCATAAAAACGGAAAAATTGTTTACCCTGAACAGTTTGAAAATTTGCGCATCAAGAACCTATACGAAGGTGTAGATGCTGTTTTCAGCAACTACAATGGGGTATTGAAAATAGATTACATTATAAAACCGGGTAGTAAACCCAATATTGTATTTACCGTAAATGGCTTCACGGAAACCCGTGTTGATGAGCGAGGCAATATTGTATTGAAAAGCGAATTTGGTCAGCTGGTAGACAGCATTCCTTACAGTTATGAGCAAAACGGCACCCGTACACCGATTGATGTGAGATATGCACAAACCGGAAAACACACTTTCGCATTACAGTTTCCGGAGGATTTCAACAATGAAAACGGCGCGGTGGTAGATCCATTTTACCTGGATTACAGTACTTATTTTTATGGTAACAACCTGACAAACATACTTACCTACATCTATGATGTAAATGTAGATGCCAATAATAACAGCTACATTACCGGTCTCACCACAGACAAATACCCGGGTAAGCCAGGCACCTATGACACCACTTTGGCAGGCAGTTATGATGCATATTTATGTAAAATGCCATCGGGTGGTGGAAAACCTGATTATTTCATTTATTTGGGAGGAACTTCTACCGATTATGGATATGCAATGGCAACAATAGATAACGGCGATAATTATCTAACCGGTTACACCAGCTCTGTAGATTATCCCATAACCTCCGGAGTACTTGAACCCACAAGACCTAATACCACTTCTTACGTAAGCTATGTTACCGGGATAAAATCTGATGGCAGTGCTTTAATTTATTCAACTTATTTAAAAGGTTATTGCTGGGTAATTGATGTTAATAGCCAGGGACAGGTTTATGTAGCTCCATACGGAAACAACCCCTACACGGTTACAAAGGACATTAATCCGCCCGGACAGGTGGGTGGTGGGTTTGAGGCAAACATTATAAGATTAAACAGCACCGGCTCTGCCATCTTAAATTGTGTTGAATTAAAAGGATTCGGAAGTGAATACTTATATGCATTAACCATTGACAAAAAAACCAGGTTTATGCTGCAGGTTGGACCAGCAGCGACAATCTACCTGTAACAGCCGGAAGAAATAACTTTGGTGGATTCTTTAAGGGTGGGTCATGGGATGGATTTCTGTTAAAGATAGACTCGGCCTTCACAAAATTCTTAATCAGTAAATATATTGGAACATCCGGCTACGATTATATTTCTGCTATTACCGTAGATGATAACGAGGATATTTTTATTCAGGGTATTGCCGGTGCAAACGATTTACCAGCCACAACCAACGCATTCCCTGGAGGCTCTACCACAGGATGGAGCGGAGCATCTTTTATCATGCGGATTTACAAAACCGGCTATTTCCCGAAATGGACTACCCATATCACCAATAGCACCTATGCATGGCGTCAGCGAATCAGCGTAAACGCAAAAAACGAATGTGTATTTGCAGGTAGTACCACTAACAGCAGCCTGTCGGTAACAGCTGATGCTTATCAAAAAACCCTAAAAGGCGGATGGGATGCTTTTATCGGAAAATTATCCATCGACGGTGATAAACGTTACCTTTCATATTTTGGAGGTGATGGAACGGACTACTTTTTTGCCGTTCAAACTCGTAGAATCGGATGTGTTACCCATATTGTGATAGGTGGCTGGGGAACAGGTACAGGCTATCCAACCTACAAAGCATGGAAATCCACATTGCCAATAGGAATATCTTATGTAGGCAGGATTGCCAAATGGAGGGACACATTGAAAGAAGACCCCATAGATTTTGGCCCGGATGCCATGCAATGCGACCGCAACTACCGCATTATTGAAGCTGGAAATCCGGGGGCGTCCTACCTGTGGCAGGATGGCAGTAAACTCTCCTATTTCATAGTAGATAAACCCGGCAAATACTGGGTTACGGCCAGCTATGGATGTGGTAAAAAATCAGATACAATTTCTTTTAGTATTGCTCCCGGCGCCAAACCGCATTTTCCAAAAGACACCCTCATTTGCGACAAATACGGACTGCTGCTGGATGCCAGAAATGACACCATCAAAGGCATTAAATACGCCTGGAATACAGGCGATACAACCCGGAAAATATTTGCAGATACTTCCGGAAAATATACGGTTGCTATGTGGACTCCCGTTTGCCAGTGGCGGTATGATAGTATTCAGGTAACCAAACAGTATAAACCCATTCGGGGCATCTGGCAAAAAGATACAGTTCTCTGCAAACCCTTCACCATTAATTTGCGTTCGGGAAGCGATACCATTTCTGCGGCGTATGCATGGAATACGCTTGATTCTGTTCGCCATATTACAATTTCAAAAGCCGGATTGTACAACATACAAATCAGCAATCAGTGCGGTATTTTGAAAGATACAGTGCAAATAGATACAGACGGTATTCCCATCATTTCCTACAAAACCGATACCCTGATTTGCGATAAAGACAGTTTCCGTATTTCACGCAAAGGATTCTCCCACTGGACAAGCCTTACATGGAACGACGGAAGCAAAGACACATCGCGCATTCTGACCAAGGCTGGTGTTTATACCATAAATATTAGCAACAGTTGCAAAGCTTACACAGACACTATCAAACTGAAGATGGGGAAAATCCCAAAAACCTTTTCGTTGGGCAATATGCTGTGGTGCGACAATTTCCAGTTGATACAAACCGTAAACGACAACAGCTTTGCCAACATCCGCTGGAGCACAGGCGATACCGGCAGACAATTAAAAATAAAAGACACCGGTATCATTACAGCCACAGCCGAAAGTATATGTGGTACAAGCAGCGCCAGTTTCAGGGTAGAACGGGGTTTCAGCCCGGAAATAAAACTTGGGCGCGATACGCTGATTTGCAATGCCGCCTCCTGGCAAATTATGCCTAAATCCATCAAATTCCTGAACCAGATTCAGTGGGAAAATGGTTCTTTATCCAATAACAGAACCATTAATACACCCGGAAAATTCTGGGCTACGGGCACCAATAATTGCGGAACCATATCAGATTCCATTACCATTGTATTTCTAAATTCACCAAAAGTAACAGCACCTTCAGATCGCACTTATTGCGATTTTGTAAGCCCCATCCCCTCCCTGACAGCAAATGCTTCCGGAGGTATGGCTGCATTTACCTGGAATACCGGTGAAACCGGTTTAAGTATAAAAGGCAACACGGCCGGCATGTATGTGGTTACAGGTTCAAATGCCTGCGGCAACAGCAGCGATACTGTTTACATTAGTGTTGTTCCCTCTCCCAAACCCGATTTGGGCATTGATACCGCATTCTGTGGCGTATTTGCTTACCCACTTACCGTTGGTAAAGGATATCAATTTGTCGCCTGGAGCAATGGCTCTTCTGCAAAAATGATTACTGCTACGGATTACGGAATATACAGTGTGAAAGTTACCGATTTCAATGGCTGCTCAGGCACAGATGAAATGATTATTGGTAGTAACTGCAAGCTTATCTGGTATATGCCGACAGCCTTCACACCCAATGGTGACGGCAAAAATGATGTGTGGGGTCCAACAATCAAGGACGTGCAGGAATTGAAAATTGCCATCTACAACCGCTGGGGTGAAAAAATTTGGGAGAACCGCGATGGTCAAACATCATGGGATGGAAACTACGGAAATGTGCTTGCACCTGAAGGTGTCTATACCTGGACCGCCAGCTTCAGAAGCAACTTCAAACCCTATTACAAATCCGGGGTATTGACGCTGTTGCGTTAAAAATCAATACGGAATTTTTCTCTCCTCAATTCTGCGTACGGCAGGGGATTTTCATAATCCTCATGATGCTGCAAACGGTTACGCACAATACCGATGGCTTCATAAATGGCGTTGCGGAAAGAGAGCGTTTCGCAAGAGCCCTTCCCTGCAAGGTCGTATGCAGTTCCGTGATCCGGACTAGTTCGCACCACATTTAAACCTGCGGTATAATTGACTCCATCGTAAAAAGCAAATGTTTTAAAAGGAATCAATCCCTGGTCGTGGTACATGGCCAGAACACCATCAAAAGTCTTGTAGGCGCCGCTTCCAAAGAAGCTGTCGGCCGAATATGGCCCGTAAACCAATTTACCTTCGCCAAAAACTTTGGCAATGGCAGGTTTGATGATTTCTATTTCTTCTTTACCCAGCAAACCACCATCCCCGGCATGGGGATTTAATCCCAACACAGCGATGCGGGGCTTGGTACAGGCAAAATCTTCACGCAGTGAAGCATGAAGTATGTTTAACTTGGCGATAATTTTATCGGTGGTGATTGCCTGTGCAATCTGGCTAACCGGCAAATGTTCCGTTACCAGCCCCACACGCAGTTTTTCACTCACCAGCACCATCGCATAGCGCTCCACACCTAGCTTTTCGGCAATATAACCGGTATGGCCACTGAAGCCCGGTAGATTGGCCGCTACAGTGTTTTTGTCCAGCGGTGCGGTAGCCATGGCATGCAAATGACCGGCAGCGGCATCTACCAAGGCTTTATCCAGTGCCAGTAATGCTTCTTTACCTGCTGCATCGGAAGGCTGACCCGGAGTAATTTCCATGCCTGCATCGCTGCTAACCACCAGGTTCAGTCGACCTTCTTTGGCTTCAGCAGCGCTGTGAACCAAATGGTACATGGGTTCCTGAAGATTCAGTTGCTTTTTGTAAAATACAAAGTTTTTGGGTGAAGCGTACACAACCGGCGTGCAATATTTGTAGATATGCTCATCGGCAAAAGTGCGGATGATAAGTTCCATGCCCACACCATTGGGATCGCCCTGGGTTATCCCGATTACAGGTTTTTTATTATCCATTCGCTTTGTTCATTAAAAACTGCACTACCATGCGCACCCCCACACCTGTTCCGCCTTTTACACGGTAGGCATCGGGTGCATGGTTAAAAGCTGTGCCGGCAATATCAAAATGCAGCCAGGGGTAATCCGTAAAATATTTCAGGAAAGCACCGGCTGTTTGGGCGCCACCTTCAGCTTTACCCAGGTTTTTCAGGTCGCTGATATCGCCTTTCATTTCTTCGCTGTATTCATCCCACAAAGGAAATTCTGCCAGACGCTCATAGACCGAATCTCCGGCAGCCATTACAGCTTGTTTAACCGATTGATCTGCCGTTCCCATCATAGCACTTCCATATGCGCCTAAGGCACGCGCAGCAGCACCGGTGAGTGTGGCAAAATCCATTACCAGTTCGGGTTCATATTTTTTAGCAAACGCCAATGCATCGCAAAGGATTAATCTGCCTTCGGCATCAGTATTCAGCACTTCAACGGTGGTTCCGTCGAATGTGGTAATAATATCACCGGGGCAAATGGCATTTTCACCGGGACGGTTGTCTGTAGCCGGGACCAAACCAATTACCCAAAGTGGCAAGTTTAATTTCCCAACGGCATACATCACCCCACCAACTACGGCAGAACCCGCCATATCGCATTTCATGTAATCCATGCTGGCCGGGGTGGGTTTCAGGCTTAATCCGCCGGTATCAAAAACCACGCCTTTTCCCACCAACACGATTGGTTTGGTATTTTTGGCATTGGCAGGCTTGTATTCCATAATGCTGAACGTAGGTGGGTCCTGGCTGCCTTTATTCACAGACAACAAACCGCCCATTTTCTGACTCTCAATTT
Source organism: Sphingomonadales bacterium (assembly GCA_016872175.1). GTDB lineage: Bacteria > Bacteroidota > Bacteroidia > NS11-12g > UBA955 > RGEC01. The sequence goes on from VHBA01000011.1 coordinate 52,083, forward strand.
TAGCTTTGTTCCAAACTTCAACGCTGAAACCGGCTTGTTGTCCCAATTGAACGAACTTATCTGCCAAACCGGTAGCATTAAGGCCTAAAACAGGCTCATTCACCAGATCACGGACCACAAAAACAGACTCCACAATGGTTTGAATTTCGTTCCATTTTTCTGCACCTGCACCATGGTAGTCTATGGTTTTCAGCGACAGGGCCGTTTTTTCACGGTCTTTCAGGTATTTGTCAAATTTATAATTGGTAAGTGCCAAACCCTCAGCAAGTGCCAGTCCAAAACCGGCATCTGCATCTGCATTGTGGATTTTCACAGCATTTTCTTTATCGGCGTTTAGCGATTTAGCGATGTTACTGCCTGCTTTTCTCAGTCGTTCCGTTTCGGTATGTCCCTGGTTTTTACCTGCTTTTTCAAGGTAAAAAACGCCTTCCTGACCACGGTAAACATGGCTCCAGTTTTCGCCGTTCAGGGCATTGGAAAAATATTGTTTTACGGCCTCGGGAATTGACACACCCGCAATGGCCTCTTTGGATTGAAGTAAAAGGACGGTTGACATATTGAAAAGGACTGCGAAATTAAGCATTTACGGGTAAAAACCGCCCTATTTTCAACACGCATCCACAGCATGTGCATTACATCAGCTCAAAAGCAGGCAGGCATAGCATAAATTTGCAACAATGACATCCAAAATCCGTGTCGGAATTTTCTTTGGTGGTGCCTCACGGGAACGTGAAGTTTCTTTTGCCGGTGGCCGAACCGTATATGACAACCTGGATAAAAACCTGTTTGAAGCTGTTCCCATTTTTGTGGACTCGTTTGGAAACTTTGTAATATTGAACTGGGAAAATGTGTATAAAGGCAGTATCCGTGATTTTTTTCCGCCGGCATCATTCCTGCCCGATTTGCCCAATGGTTTTCAGGTGTATGCAGAAAGCCTGAATCCGGATACTGAAATGCAGCAGCAAATGTTGTCAGTCCTAGGAAAAACCATCACAGCCAATGATTTAAAAAAACATATCGACTTTGCATTTCTGGCATTACATGGCACGCTGGGGGAAGATGGCACCATTCAAGGCTTACTGGAATGGCACAATATTCCATATTCAGGTTCCGGAATTTTCGCTTCCGCGCTGGGTATGAACAAAGCGAGGCAGAAGGATTTTCAGGAAAGAGCAGGGCTGTACGTAAACCATTATCAGACGCTAAAACGCGATGCCTGGCTTCAGGCTGATGAAAGGGAAAAAGGAAATCTTTTTGTTTTTTACAACCGCGAATTCAAGGAACATTTTGTGGTAAAGCCTGCCAATCAGGGCAGTTCGCTGGGTGTGAGTGTGCTTAAAAACTCAGATTTCCACACATTTGAAAAGGCAGTTGACCTGGCATTCTTCCGAATGCACCTGAATAACGAGGAGTGGATGGTTTTATCGGAAGACGAGAAAATTGAATTTATAAAGGAAATTACCGACATACGCAGCGGTTTGGGACTTCCATTGTTAATTAACGATGAATGGTCTTTCATGCCCGATGACCTGATGAATCGCCTGAACACTTTACTGTCAGGAACGGGCAGCAGCATCCTTCTGGAATCTCCTGATGCCGAAACGGAAATTGTATTTGAGGAGTTTATTCAGGGCCGTGAATTCAGTTGTATCGTTGTTCGAGACGATAGCGGCAATCCCATTGCCCTGCCACCCACTGAAATTCGCAAGAAAACCGATTATTTCGATTACCGCAGCAAATATTTGCCAGGACTGAGCCACAAAATCACGCCGATGCCCGGTTCGGCCGAATTGCTGGAAGAGATAAGAACAGCCTGCACCGCGCTTTACGATTTCTTTGGCTTCAATGTATATGCACGCATTGATGGCTTTGTTTCGGATAGCGATGAAGTTTTTCTGAACGATCCCAACACCACCAGCGGTATGATGCCCAGCAGTTTCTTTTTTCATCAGGCCGCTGAAATTGGGCTGAATCCTTCAAAATTCCTGACTTTCATTACACGCAATTCTTTGGCAGAGTGTATTGAAACCCAGCCACGCTCTCAATGGCTGCGCGACACCCTGACAGGTTTGGACCGCCAAATAGATGCTCTGTCATCCGGGCAGTCTATGCAGCAGAAGATTGCCGTTATCATGGGTGGTTACAGCTATGAGCGCCACATTAGCATGGAAAGCGGGCGTAATATTTATGAAAAACTCAGCAGCAGCGCGGAATATGAGCCTGTGCCTATTTTCCTAACTGGCAATGCCGAAAATCTCAGGTTATTTCAGCTTCCGCTTAATATTATGCTAAAAGACAATGCAGATGACATCCGTGACAAGGTCATGCATTTTGATCATAATCCTGTTTTGGATAGCATTGCCTCAGAGGCAAAACATGTTACGGCAAGATACAACCCCAGCGGAATGCTTACGTTTCCCAAAGAAATTTCTTTTGCTGATTTAGTCAACATGGTATCTGGTGTCTTTATTGCCCTTCATGGCAGACCCGGAGAAGACGGTACGCTGCAACAGGAACTCGAAAAATATGGCCTGTATTATAACGGAAGCCGTCAGTATAGCGCTGCCATAACAATAAACAAATTTGTCACCAACCAAAAGTTGCGAGAAAACGGATTTTTGGTAGCAGACCACCGAATGTTGTCCAAACAGCAGTGGCTGGGCAATGAAGCTGCTGAAGAACAAAGTATTATCAATCGATTTGGCCTGCCCCTGATTGCCAAACCTGCAGATGATGGTTGCAGTGCAGCGGTGCGAAAGGTTAAATCAGCCGAAGAACTTCACAATTTCATATCGGGTATTTTCCGCAATCCCGGTGAGGATGACAGTGCTATCAGAAAAAAACTGGGATTAACACCCAACGAGGAATTCCCTGTAAAAAACGAACTGCTGATTGAAAAATTCATAGACAAGGGCGATGCCGTTAAATTTCTTGAAATTACGGGCGGAATGCTTACCCACCTCGATGCAGAAGGCAAGATTCGTTATGAAGTTTTTGAACCCAGCGAGGCGCTTGCGGAAAGTGAAATTCTGAGTCTTGAGGAAAAATTTTTGGCCGGCCAGGGACAAAACATTACGCCTTCGCGTTTTAGCAGAGATGCAGCAGAACAAGCCCGAATTAGCTCAGAGGTTCGCAAAACACTGGAAGCTGTGGCCAAATGCCTGGATGTGACAGGCTATTGCCGTATAGATGCTTTCGTGAAAATCATGCAGGACGGCAACATAGAAACATGGATTATCGAAGTTAACAGCCTTCCGGGAATGACACCGGCAACCTGCATTTACCATCAGGCGGCTATAAACGGATATAAACCTTTCGATTTTATCCGTGATATATTGAAATTTGGTAAGGATTCGTTATCATCGAAGCATGAATAGGAACTGGCTCTTAAATATTGGGCTTGGCATTGCCGCTACAGGTGTC
>VHBA01000012.1 GCA_016872175.1 Sphingomonadales bacterium
GTTCCGTTTATTTTGACTATCTTTTTAGCGTTCGTCGCAACAAGAACATTCACATAGTGTTTGTTCATGTTGCTTGTATTAGCAGTTCCTACAATTGTTTTGAGCATTTTTTGTGACTGATCCGGCATGATCAGAATGGCAGGATCTCCATTGTTACCGGTAGTACCTGCGCAGTTACCACCATTTTTCATGTACTGAACTACATAAACCGGGCTGTCTGATGTGATGCAACGGGCAACCGAGGAGGTAACATCCAAATAATAATATTTACCTGCGTCTCGTGTAGATCCAACGTAGGTGCCATCAACCGAAATTCTGGTATTGGGCTTGGTTGCCAATACCTTTACTATGTAGCCTTTTGATTGGTCTTTGTATGGCATTACTACATGCTTGGTCCCTAGCACCGATATTGGAAAAAGCTGTGTATAGAGATGATCCACGGCGATTCCACATGAAGAATTGGGGATTTTAACCGAACGCATTCCACAGAAAACATTAATTTTTCCGCATCCGTTGACAACACGAATCCTTGTACCGGTTAAATCTCCAGTCAGGCTCGTTCCATCACTCGTATTGCCATCAGCAGGGTTACTTTGAACCTGATATACTTGGCCTCTGGACATTGAAACAGTAAAAGCTGTTCCTGCAGCCTTGCCTCCCCTTGTTCGCACTGTGGGCGTAATCTCCACGGAAACATTGTTATCCATAGCAATTATGGCGAACTGACTGGGCGAATAGGTTGAACCAGATCTTTGTGTTGGCGTGTATGAAGTAACATAAAAAACGGGGGCCTGTGGAATAGACTCATAAGGCATTACAAACGTACCGTCTGATCTGTTTAGTTCCAGATTCATACAATACACATTCACCGGATCCTTGGCAACAATCCGTAATCCACGTTTACTATTCAGGTCAGAGGCATTGAATTCTGAACCCTGAGGATAATAAAATTGGGGATCCACAGCCCGTCTGTTTACCACACCGGCGGTAATGTTAATGGTCTGGGATGAACCGGACAATCTGGGATTATCCAAAACTATAGTCGTGTTCTTTTCTGAGGTTATGTAAATAATAAGCGAGTCAGGATACCCGCCTGTGCGAGCTTCCATTTCCATAAAAGTCATGTAAAATGTTTTCCCCGTTGATGATATCTGGGAACGTAACCCATTGCATATCATTATAAAAGAGAATAAAAACAACAATTTATTTATTGCTCTGTGGTTTATCAATACTGTCTTTGTGGTTTCCATAAACTTTATCATTACATATTAGACGTTTGTTATTACTTAATCGTTGCACTGCATATCAATTCTTCCAAATAATATACGGCCAAAAACTGCCCAGAAGTTACTGAACGCTGTGCTGTGAGAAAGATACAGAATTGTCGGTTTTCTGTCATTTTTATATGACAGTCAAAAAGGGCCTGCCGATATCGGATTCTGGCCTGCATTTTTTCGCCGCTTTTTAATAACATTTTTGCCGATGGATTCACCCAGTGCATCCCTTGCGCATCGGCCTCCAGCGCCCTGCTTAGCAAGGCCGGATGGTCTTCACCAAGACCCACATAGATACTATTTTCATTTACATCTGTTTGCAGCACAAATAGTGGCAAGCCCGTGCCCCCGATATGCAATCCCCGACGCTGGCCTATGGTGTAGTAATGCGCTCCTTTATGCTTTCCAATGATTTTTCCTGAAGATCTCGTAAAACTGGGTTTCTGCACCCATAATTCAACAGCGTTTTCTTCCTGCATTCGCTGAGCATGCTGCAATACTTCGGGTGAATCTCGCTCTACCAAAATCACATCCCCTTCTTTGGGCTTTAATTGCTGCTGCAGAAAATCCGGAAGCGACACCTTACCTATAAAACACAACCCCTGACTGTCTTTCTTGTTGTGGACATGCAAACCCGCTTTCACGGCAATTTCCCTAACTTCAGATTTCTGCAAATGACCTATCGGGAATAGCGCTTTTGAAAGCTGCTCCTGATTCAACTGGCACAAAAAATAACTTTGATCTTTATTGGGATCAGCACCCCGTAATAACCGAAAGTACTCCTGACCATCCACCATTTCGCTGCCTTTACAAACATAATGTCCGGTCGCCACAAAATCAGCCCCGAGTTTTAGTGCGTTCTGTAAAAATAAATCAAACTTGATTTCCCTGTTACATAGAACATCCGGGTTGGGTGTACGCCCCGAGGCATACTCCGCAAACATGTAATCCACGATTCGGGTTTTATAGTCTGCACTTAAATCCAGTATCTGAAAAGGAATCCCCAGCTGTTCTGCAACCAGCATGGCATCTCGGCTGTCATCAATCCAAGGGCATTCATCTTCGAGTGTAGGCGAAGCATCGTTCCAGTTGCGCATAAACAGGCCTATAACATCATGACCCTGCTCTTTGAGCAACCATGCTGCCACACTGCTGTCTACACCACCGCTTAAACCGACTACCACCCTTGCCATTAAATGCAAAGTTCGTTAATAACCGCCAAGATATTTTCTAAAAATCCACTCAAGCGAAAAACATAAAATAATAATCAGAAAAAACCATTTGGCATGAATAAGTTCTGTAATTTTTGTTTCGCTATAAACAACAGGTCGGGCTGTTTCCTGTTTTTCCAAATTTTGCATCAGACCTTCCATTGCATTGCGATTTGCAAATACTCCGCCGTAGCGTGCAGCCCATTGGCGCAGCAAACCGTGATCAGCTCGTTTCTGGGCTGTTTCAGCTACCATAGAGGTAACGAAAAATACCGTTGAGGCAGCAATTGCCGGATTTTTATCCAGCCTGGCAGTTGCTTTGTATTGCCCTGTCGGCAAACCGGTTGTTTCCAACCTGTATATATTATTATAGCGTGCCATCTGCATAACGCGTTTAAAGCCTTTTTCCCCATTAAGCGTAAGGTCACATGCAGCCTTATTATCCCGATTACCTGCAGCATCCAGCCAGGTTGCCTGTAGCACAGCAGATTCATCCGGCTCATATTCGTTTTTAGAAGATTTAAGTGCGAATGTTTTCGGTTTACCGGAGACAGCCAGGTACTGCAGCGACTGAAACAATAATGATTCCGTTGCCATACAATCACCATGATTCGCAAATTCCTTTAACCGCCAGCGCCAGAAACCCTCACCACAAATCCAAACACTGCGATGGCTGTTCACATCCTTAAAATAAAAAAGCGGATAATCGGTTTCCACATTCCCGATTCTTTGTTTAAGCAAGACCTTCTGGCTTGCATCAGCCTGCCACCTGCCATAGGCAACTTTTAGGGGTGGGAAAGATTCTACACGCCTTAAAGCTTCAGGTTCATATGAAATTTCAGAAAAACCGGTAACTGCCTGCGGCAAAACATCTTCAGCTTGCGAAGCCGAGGATGGGTACATTCCACCAGGCAATCCGCCTAATAAACTTCGCCTTGTTTGAAGAGAACTAACATGAAAAAATGGCTTACCGGCATCCACCAGTTTTTTCAGCCATTCTGCCTGATTTTCATTAAGCGGCATGCCATGCACCACAAAAATATCTGCAGATTCCGGATTGGGCGTAAGGCCCGGATCGGCCATACTAATCTGATAACGTGCATTGCCTTCCAGCAGTCTTCTGATTGCGCCAATATCCGGATGGGAAGCACCCATCACCAATGTGATTTTTTTTCGGTCATCAACCACTTCTGTTACCGCTGTAGCCTGATTGTTGGCCAGATTTTTCTCTCCGGGAATTGAAGACACTTCAACCCGGTACTGTTTAAGTCCGGGACTTTTACCCTTAAGCGCAAATGAAATTCTTTTGTAGCCAACACCTTTGTCAAAAACTCCGGCTTGGCTTTGAATTAGCGTTGTGCCTTCCCATAAATTAACCTTATAGGCAGAAGACAGGGCTGCATCACACTGTAATTGCGCTTCTAAAGTAAACTCACTGCCCAAAAAAACAGATTCATTTACCTGAACGCCTGAAATACGAATATCAGTTACCGGTGTTGTATCACCCAAACCAATGCAATACAGCAGCGGATTGCTATGCAAGGGCTGTACCAACGGACTTACCCCACGGTTTTGAATACCATCTGAAATTATGAGCACAGCCGATACAGAGCGCGAATCTCTGTAGTTATTTATGTGCGTGGCGATTTGCCCAAGATCCGTAGCGTTGAAGCCTTTTACCGTGTCTGCTGACTGATAAATTTTATCTGAAAACGAATAGGTCCGAACATTGAATTTATCCTGAAGTGATAATAACGTCTTCTTAAGTTTTTGCTCAAATACCTCATTGGTTTCCGAATTCACAGAAGCGCTTTTATCCAAATATACGAGCAAGGTAGGCTTCTCTTCCTGTTGGACTGTCAACACCACAAAAGGCGATAAAAGCAATAAGAATAGAAAGAATAAACCAGTAAAACGAAATGCCGGTAAAATAAAATTCCAAGGCCTCTGGAATTGAGTCGCCTTTTTATAAAGCAAATACGTTAAACCCGCTGCAGCAATTAAACACACTATCAAAAACCAACCGGAAGTCAGTGTTTGAAATGCAAAAAGCAGCATGCGTCAGGGTTCTACCCGTTAATTTTTAATGAATGGATAACTGCGCGTGCCGTTTGTGCCCTTCAGCACAACAACATAATTGCCTGCATTCAGACCAGAGATGTCCAGGCGTGTCAAATCTGCAGCCGTGCTGTAATGTTTGATAGTCTGCCCTGAAACACTGCGAATTTCAATACAGTCAAAAGCCATTATATTTACCTGAAGATGGGTATTTGCGGGTACAGGAAAGATAATCGGCTGCTGCATACAAGACAATTGCATTCCGGCAGACCAGCGCACCATGATATTAAACGTAAGGGTATCTTTTTGTGAAGGATTATTCACATCCCAAACCGCGTATTTCACAATGGCTGTATCAGCCGTTCCTTTTGGGAAAACAGTAATTTTCATACTGGCTTTTTCCCCTGCCGCCATGGCAGAGAAAGTATCTTTATCACGAAATGTAAAAAAACAGTTGCGATTATCGCAAAAAGAGACATCCCAGCCGGCCGGATAATCAACAGAAACCTTTTCGTATGCAATTCGGAGCGATCCTGTTCCTACATTTTTCAAGTACACAGAGCAATCGGTAAAACCACTGTATCCAGGATAAAAATTATGGATGTTACCACCTTCCACTTCGATGCTTTGCGCCTTGCCATGAATGCAAGCCATTACTGTTACTGCGAACAATATGATATTTTTAATACGGATAACCATGTTTGCACAAAGATAAACAAGCCATTTGTAAATTGTGTAAGTAAATTGTCAAAGCCGCTCAATCAAGGAAAATCCGAGTGATGAAAGTGAATCATGCGCCCCCATAAAGAGGGGATGTCGCGATGTTTCATCCTCAGGAACGTCAGCAGCTGCATGGTTGTACCAGTAAGTTGGTATTCCTGCATTTACACCACCTGCAACGTCCGTATCCCAGGTATCACCGGCATAAAAAACACTATTGAACATGCCCCATTTTTCGCCGGACATTTTAAGTGCTATATCAAAAATACCTTTATCCGGCTTTGCTATACCTACTGACTCGCTGCTTATCATTAAATCAATGTAATCAACCAAACCACAGGCATTAATTTTGGTGCGTTGTGTTTTTTCAAAGCCATTGGTTAGCAACACCATAATAAAGTGCTCCTTCATTTCCTTCACAAAAGTCATGGCACCCGGCATCATTCTGGTCATAACCGGGCAAATCTCCAGATACTCATCCCACACATTTTCAGGATGTTCTTCATCGGGTATTCCCAGCGCCCGAAATGTGTCAATAAATCGACCTGTTCTCAACAAATCCTTGTGTATTTCACCGGCTTCATAACGCTTCCAGTAAGCCTTGTTGATGGATTTGTATGTTTGAATAAAATGATGAACAGAATGCGGTGTGCGTACATGCAAATGATGACGGTGAAACAATTCGGCCAGGGCTTCTTCGGCATTGCCGTCAAAATCCCACAGTGTATTATCCAGGTCCAGCAATAATAAATTGCTTGGATGCATCAATGGGTAGCAAAATTGGAAGAAACGGTAACCCGCGCAGTTTTGCGCTTGCTGGATGTATTAAAAACGCCACCCCAGCTGTATTCTTCATTATCATTCTCACCTGTAATCTGAAACACGCCCAGGTCTGATGACTTCAGCGAACCCAGACTGCTGTTGCTTGCTTCTGCTATTTTTCCGGCGCGGGAACTGGCATCTGCTGCAGCTTTGCGAATAAGTTCCAGCTTTAGCTCTGACAACCTTGTGTAATAAAACTCAGGCGTTCCGGCATTAAATTCAATACCATTCTCAACAAGCTCCATGCTCTCTTTGGCAATAGACTCGATAGCATCAATGCGATGGGAGTGTATCTTAATACCCTGTGAGGCCTTATAACCTGCAAATACTGTCCGATAATTGCCGTCTGAGCGAATATCCTCATATTGTTTCTCAAGATTAACGGTTCCAAATACCATCTCAGAATCATGAATTCCTTTGGATTTAAAATACTGATAAACCTTGTCTTTATCGGCCTTAAGCGACTGATAGGCATCTTTCATTTCCTGACTGGAACGCGAAAATGAACCCGACCAGCGAATATCATCACTGGCAAAGTTAACCTCGGCCATGCCGGTCACAGAAATATATTCCCCGGAGGGTTTGCGCTTAAAACCATTGCCGATAAACCATGCTGCTGTAATTCCAGCCACCGCCAGAATGAGATAGTGAATGTTGTTTTTAATCATTGTTTTATTGTGTTAATTAACGAACACAAGTTACTAAATATTTCATCAACTTTACCAATTCCCTTAACACTGTTGTATTTGCCCTGTTTGGCATAAAAATCCTGAAGCGGCAGCGTCTTATTTTGATACTCTCTGAAACGGTTTCTCACGGTACTTTCGTCCTGATCATCCACCCTGCCTGATGTTTGCCCGCGTAGCATGAGTCTTTTAACCAGCTCATCTTCCTCTACTTCCAGGCCGAGTACGATGGCTATGGATGTATTGAATTCGAGCAACATAATATCAAGTGCTTCAGCCTGTGGTATGGTGCGGGGAAATCCGTCAAAAATAAAACCCTTGGCTGAAGTTTTTGACAGCATAAAATTGCGTACCATGCCTATTACCACCTCATCGGGTACTAGCTCGCCCCTGCTTATATATTCGTTGGCTTTGTTTCCCAGTTCTGTCCCGGCATTTCTTTCAGCACGCAGCAAATCGCCGGTTGAGATGTGTTCAAGTTGATATTGCGCTATGATTTTTTCGCTTTGGGTGCCTTTGCCTGCACCCGGAGGACCAAAGATGATGAGATTAAGCATGTGAATGGGCAAAATAAGGGTGGAAAAACCGATTGAACAAACAAATCGAATGCAGGTGCGCTTTTGTCGTAAATTGTAAACAAATTCATCAACTGGATATTGCATTCCCTAAATTTGCTGCATGGGTGTTATCATCCGCCAAAGCATAAAATCCACCCTGAGTAATTACGTGGGCATAGGACTGGCGTTTCTAAGCCTGTTTTTATTACAACCCTTGTTTTATACCCCGAGAGAACTGGGTGCTGTGCGACTTTTGATAGAAAGTGCAGCTGTTATTTCCAGCTTTGCCCTTATGGGAACCAATTACAGTATCAATCGATATTTCCCGCATTTTCAAACAGCCGATAGGAAACACCATGGTTTCTTTTTTTGGGCATTCAGCATTCCAATGGCTGGCTACCTGATGGTACTTACAGGCTTGCTTTTCTTCCGAGAACCACTGCTCAATCTGTTTAAAAAAGACGCGGCTCTGCTGAGCCCCTTGTATCCCATGCTGATTTTCATGGTTCTGTTCTCATTGTATCAGACCGTAATGGAGACCTGCGCGGCAAATCACGGGCGGACGGCTATTCCCAATTTTTTACGGGAAGTATTGCTACGGTCGTTCGTCATTATATCCGGATATTGTTTTTATAAAGGCTGGCTGTCCTTCGCTCAGTCTCTTTGGCTCATGTCCGGCGCATACGGCTTGGTTTTCCTGTTCAATATCATCTTTATACGTAAACTAACCCTCATAAACCTTAAACCAGACTGGCAGTATCTGCGTGAAAACCCGGGGCTAAAAAAAGACATGATCCGCTACACTGCATTTTTGTTTTTGGGCGGATTAACAGGCCTTATTGTCAGTAAAATAGACTTCTTCATGGTATCATCCATGAAAATGCTTGATGACACTGCCATTTACAGCATCGGCTTTTATCTGGCCATGCTGATTGATATCCCAAAACGCACACTGTTACAAATTGCCACACCGGTTTTCTCGCGCCATATGAAAGCAAACGAGCATCATGAGGTAGAAAAACTATATCAGCGAAGCACTTTAAACCAGTTTATGGCAGCCACCATTTTGTTTTACCTGATTTGGATAAACGTAGACAACCTATATGCCATCATGCCAAGGGGTGACTACTATGCACAGGGTAAGTGGGTTGTTTTTCTTATTGGCATTACCCGCCTGGTTGATGCTCTGGGTGCATCGGCCGGCCCCATTATTGCCAATTCACCCTATTATGCCTGGACATTGTTAAACTTTGGAATTGCAATGACCACTGCCATTATTGCCAATTATTTTCTCATTCCGGTATACGGAATTAATGGCGCCGCAGCCGGCACCCTCATTACATTTTTATGTACCCAAACTTTTGGTGTGTCCATCATTTATTATAAATTGAAACTGCATCCTTTTACCAGAAAAAAGGGGGTGCTCATAATTATATTCGCAATCATGATGGGACTTTCCTTTACAGGACGCTGGCTGGAAAACCCAATTATAGACAGTGTTTTAAAAACAGTGGTTCTCGGCGGTGCCTACGGTTATCTGCTGTATGCATTTCAGATATCGCAGGAAGTGAATTCGCTTGTAAACAAATACCTGGCAAAATTCACGGGCGACAGAATTAAGAAACTACCAGGATTCTAAGAACTATCAGCTGATTCATCCAGGGCCAACTTTAATGCCTCGAGATAGCCTCGGCCAAATCTGAGGTCTGGTTCCATATAATTTCCTTCTGCCCATTCATTCCAGGAACGAATAAAAATTATCTGTTCTTCTTTAGGCTTGTGTTTAACCGTTTGCAGCACATTGGAAACATGATTTTTAAACGCTTTCGGGGTTGAATTATGCAAAATGTGACCATGACGCCCTGAACGAGGCGAATGATCCCAGTTTGGATAAATACTAGGATAACAATAACGCAGCTTATCTTCTTCACCATGAAAATACCTGGAACATTGTTCATAATCCAAAACCTGCCCCCGCTTAAATACCAACCGCATAAACTTTGCATACATGCGGTAAAAAAGAGAGAAATCCGCCTTGAACACATGAAATAATCTTACCGGGCTAACCGCATCAAAACCTTTGCTGTGCATGGTTTCTATATCCTGAAGGTTGTGAGTATTGCAAACAAAATGTATACCCGGAAATCCATTTTCACATGCAAGATTCTGCCAAATATTCATAAATACTTCTAAGTCAGGCACTTCAGAAGGTGAATGAATAACAAAAACAGGCTTATCATGAACCCTGATATAACGGTAATCTTTGAACGCAGGCAACACAATGTTGAAATGCCTGGTGTAATCTTCAACCCCTCCATATTTCTGCTCAATCAGCATTTTATCACTTCCTTCCTTACTAAACTGCTTATCCTTCCAGCTATGATTTGCCCATGCAAGACAAAACGGGAAATCAGGTTTCCCGCTGTTTAACACTTCATCAAAGGGTCTTTCCAGCAAACGACGGCCATCACCAAAATAATAATGCCAATAGCAAAAACCCTCAACCCCATATTTTTTGGCCAACGCAGCCTGTGCTTCCCGCGATTCCGAAAGTCTCAAATCATAATAACCTAAATCTGCAGGAACCCGCGGCTGATAATGGCCTTTGAAAAGTGGCTTTGCTTTTCCCACATTGGTCCATTCAGTAAAACCTTCGCCCCACCATTTATTATTTTCGGGGATTGGGTGAAATTGAGGAAGATAAAAAGCGATTAAACGAGGCATGTAATTATGTTGAAGAGGTTAAGGCTCGGACCAGTTTTTCTGCATCCGCTTTGGACCGAATTGGATTGTAGAGTAAATCCATGTGTTTTTTTATTGTCTCGTTATCCAAATCACACAAATAAACAGGAGAAATGACTTCCAATATTTCATCGGAAAACTTAAACCGTATGAGTTTTGCAGGATTACCCCCTACAATGGCATAAGGCGGAACATCCTTTGTAACCACGGCTCCTGCAGCAATAATGGCTCCTTTGCTAATGGTAAGCCCGGAAAGAATAATGGCATTGGTTCCAATCCATACCTCATCTTCAATAACCAACGGACCTTTTACTACAGCGTCCATGTTAGATGGCTTAATGAGCCGGCTATACATCGGAAAAGTTGAAAGCGTTTCAGTCTGATGATTCACACCCAGCAGAAACTGTACACCCGGGGCAATGGAAACATAATTTCCAATAACCAGTTTTTCACCCTCCTGTTCAAAAAGACTTTGAATATTCAGTGCACCATAACTCATCTTCCCCACGTTAACATTATTCATTGGAAAGAATCTGTCGCCAACCGCAGTAACATTATTCATTGGAAAGAATCTGTCGCCAACCGCAGTTAGATTATGTGGATTGTGCTTTCGCCAGGCACGTTTAAATGCGCGTTTTTCAAGGTACAAAATACACTCTTTGACTACCGGTATTTTTCTCAGCAATCGCTTCATTCGCCTTTAAGACCTCTCACAACAGCTTTACTAAGTCGCTTACCCCAGAAAAGAAATCCATCTGAGAAAGATGTAGCAAAACCATTTTCAGTTAAAATTTGATCGAATTTTTCCGGATCACCAGGCCTGTGGTAAGTGCATATTGCAGTGCGCATTACCGGCTGTTTTTTTAAAGTATTAGTAGCCCCGTTAAGCGCCGCAAGCTCTGCACCTTCTATATCCATTTTGAGGAATAACCTATCAATTTCCTTATCTTTTAAATAATCATCAAGTGTAATAAAATTGTCCTCTGTTTTGTCGCCAACGTACTTTTCAACGATGGTGATTTTTTCTTTCCATGGTTCGAATGTAGCCTTTAGCGCATCAATCCAATATGGCTCAGCTTCAAACAAATAGGCATGTTTAATTCTGTCAATATTGTCCAGTGTAAAGATACCTTCAGCCGAACCTACATCCAAAAGGGTATAATTATTTAATTTGTCATAATCATCTATGTAGCGATGAGCACTTCTGGAATCCTGCTCTGTTATCAGGCTTTTGTATAACCTTTCTATCCTGTCATTGGTAAACGCCGATGTGAAATACAATTTCCTTCCATTATGCAGGCAATAATGCAATTTTTTATGTTCATCATAGACAACATCTGTAACTTTCCTCTTATATTCCAGCATATAATCTGCAGGATAGGAAGTTAGTCCGTGTTTACCCATAAAAGACAAGGCCTTGTTTAAATCATTTTTTGGAAGAAATGCCCTAAAAATGTAGGTGAATTTAGCACGCGCATTCATCCTGAAGTTACGGATAAACAGCAACAATGTGCCTAAAAACCCCTCATAAATTGTTTGCCTGACTGATGCAGGCATAACCGACCTATATACTCGGGCAAGCATGTAGCAAAGATATTACGCTAAATGCGCTAATGAAACATTTTATATTGCTGTAGTAAAAATCAGACTTTCATTCAGCTCAGTAATTCATTGCAAATAACTTCAAATCGTTTCACCCGCGATTCAGCCGAATATTGAGAAAATGTTCTTGCCTGCGCGTTTTTTGCTATTGCTTGAGCCTCTTTGGGATGATTCAGAAAATATGTAGCCTTTTCAATAGCCTCTGCATTATTTCTAAAGGTAACAATTTCTTTTTCAGGATCAAAAATATCCGCAATATTGCTTTTCCAGTCAGTAAGGAGTAAAGACCCCATACCCGTTGCCTCATAGAGCCTCATGTTTCCGGCCTGCAAGGAATTATCACCGTGTATGTTTAATTGGATTGAGCTGCTGCCCAGGGTTTTGAACATATCGCGGCCATACACTCCACCCAAATTATGTGATTGCAACAAGAAATAATCAAAAAAATCATCCAAACGTCTGTCTTTGAGCGCCCTAATCTGCGCTCTGCTTATGCAGAATTTACCTTTACCCAAGTTGCTTATGTGTAGTGAAAAAGGAATTTTAGCCGCTATAAAATCCAAAAGGAGGGCCTTTCTGTCGCGGTGAACGTTATCGGAAATAGTGCCTGCAAAGCAGACCTGATTTAGCACATCCTTTTCACTTTGCACCTTGTCATAAACCCTTCTGTCAAAAGCAAATGGCAGCAAAACACTCCTGAAACCCAGTTTCCCATATATAGAACGTATGTATTCAACACAAGTAAGCACCACATCCACCCCCCGGCTCTGTTTGTCGAACTTACTTCCGGTGTAGGCATCCCATGCAATAATACCTCGTACCCCAAAGTCTTTCTTACATTTTAAAGCATCATTCTTCATGAAATAATAATTGTTGTCATAGACTAGTGTTGGCTTGTAATACCTCATCTGCTCGATGAATATCTCATCCATGGAACAGTCTCTTCGAACGCCATTTTCATCAGCCCATTTCCGCTGTAAAATCTCATCGTTTAATATCAATTCTTCCATGTGATAGCGCCCCGAAAGGTTCAAATAATGCGAATACTGATCGAATTCGTGAATAAAATAACCAAATATGGCTGTTCTCAATTCACTGTATTTCATTTCCTGCCAGTTTACGATTCTGTTACGATACAAATCATGCAGATAACGGGTTGGAATTGTAGATGTTCGAATTATTTTCAGGGTCATAAATACAAACACAATATTAGCATATAAAAGGAAAAATACCGAACTGCAAGGCAGATCCCCTTAGCTTTCCCATTTTGTCACATCAATGTCTTTTAAAAATTTATTTAACCAAAATATTGAAATTCTCCCTAACATTTGCTTTATTTGAAATCTATTAAAACTAAAACTACTAAAAAATGAAAAACCTAATGTTCGTAGCTTCAGCCGTGGCACTGACCATGTCAGTTGCCTGCAAAAAGAAGAAAACTGACACGCCTGCTGATGCTTTCACCGTTGAAAACAAACAAAACACCTTTTTAGTTTACAACACCGCTACCTGGTGTGGTCCTTGTGGTGTTTATGGTGGTCCTACCTTCAAGGGTGTTTTAGACAATCCTGATATTGTTGCGATTAATCTTCACACTTCAAACTCATCATGGCTTACACCTATTTATTCACCAGGCGGAGCAAAAAAAGATACCGCCATGGTAGCTCTTTTCGCTCCACGCCTGTATGCTCAGACTAAGCCCAACGGCTATATCCCGCACTCTTCACACTTCAAACTCATCATTGCTTACACCTATTTATTCACCAGGCGGAGCAAAAAAAGATACCGCCATGGTAGCTCTTTTCGCTCCACGCCTGTATGCTCAGACTAAGCCCAACGGCTATATCCCGCACTTTTTTGCTAATAATACTTTTCTAGGCAACAGCGAAGTAACCTCAACCTCTATCACAAGTGCTGCCAATACTTTTAAGTCCGCTGTTCCTGCTGCGGGTGTTGCTGTTAAAGCTTCTTCCAACGGCAACGTAATCTATATTGATTACAAAATAAAAGCTTTTTCAGCAGGTTCTGGAGACTACCACCTGTCCTTGATTTTGTGTGAAAAGTCAGTTACTGCAACTCAGAGCGGTGCTTCTGGTGGTATTACCGATCACAAAAATATCGTGCGCGCTACTGCTTTTGGCACTATAACTAGTCCTTTGGAAGCGTTCTCTCCTTCTGCTGTTATGAGCAACCCTTCCGCAGGTCAGGAAATCAGCGGCTCCACATCGTTTACATGGGAACTGCCTGCTATTGCCAGCCGTTACAATCAGTTTAAGCGCTGGGATAACTTTACCCCTGCCAACACCATGGTGGCCGCTATCCTTTGGAAAAAGAATGGCAATGCTTACGATGTGGTTAACGCTGCCAAGTGCGATGTTGAATAACATAACCATTAACCCAATAAAAAACCCGGCTGATGCCGGGTTTTTTATTGTCTATACTTTCTTATTTCCCTTTGAAATGAGGTTTGCGCTTCTCCACAAAAGCATTCATGCCCTCCTTCTGATCTTCGGTAGCAAACAACATATAGAAATTCTTGCGCTCAAAATACAATCCTTCTTGCAGATGTGTATCAAACGCTTTTAATACGCTTTCTTTGGCAAGCTGAACGGCAATCGGAGATTTTTCGGCTACTGCCAAAGCCATTTTAATGGCTTCATCCAGATACAGGGCCGCAGGAACCACTTGGTTTATAAGTCCGGCATCTCTGGCTTCCTCAGCATTGATAAATTTTCCAGTCAGCACCATTTCCATGGCCCTCACTTTGCCTATGGCGCGGGTAAGGCGCTGCGTACCACCTGCACCAGGCATCACACCGATATTGATTTCAGGCTGCCCAAACTGAGCGGTTTCAGATGCAACCACCATATCGCAGTGCATGACCAATTCGCAGCCGCCACCCAGCGCAAAACCGCTCACTGCAGCGATGATGGGCTTTTTGGTGCGCCGAATTGCGTCCCAGGTGCTGAACTGATCGATTTGCAGCATATCAATCGCAGTTTTACCCGCCATTTGCTTGATATCGGCACCGGCGGCAAATACCTTATCATTGCCCGTTATCACGATGGCGCGCACCTGATTATCGGCATCCAGTTCTTTCAGTGCATCGCGCACTTCGCCCATAAGTTGTAGGTTCAATGCATTGTATTCCTTAGGTCTGTTTAAGCGGATAAGCGCCACCCAAGGGGCTACTTGCGGTTCTACCAAAATAAATTCGTAAGCCATGCTGCGAAGATAAATGCTGTGCGGCAGAATTGTTTACTGCACCAAACGGGGCATTATCCACCTGCGATAAAAGGCAAACAACACCAGCGCAATGCCGCAACCTACCAACCCACCGCAAATAACATCCAAAGGATAATGCTTACCCAGGTATACCCTAGAATACGCCACCAAAAAGGCAATAAACAACAGCAACAGTTTCCTGTATCCTTTGTAATCCAGCAACAGAGTGGCCAGCAGCATGATGGCAAAAAAATTGGAGGCGTGACTGCTTACAAAGCCGTAATTGGTTCGGTTATCATGGATAAATTTGACTTTGACTTTATCGGAAATATCAGGCAGGCGGGCTTGGTTACTTTCCAGCATATACGGGCGCTGCCGTTTAAAATACGGCTTCATCACCTTGGAAGTAAAGCTGTCTGATATACCAAATGCAGCCACCATCAGTAAAACACGGCTCAAACCCAATTTCCAGGGTTGCTTGTAAAAAAACAGAAAAATCAACAATGTATACAACGGCAGCCATCCGTATTTTGAACTACAGAAAACCATGAACCCGTCCAGCCATTCGGCAGACAGCGTTTGGTTAATCAGCTTGAATAAGGTCGCATCAAATTGAAGCATGTAAACTAAGATTTTTGCGATACAAGGATAATGCGCACTGAGGATTTTTCATCAAACGGCTGCAAAGAATAATCACCAAAGGTCTGTAAAACCCTGAATCCGGCCGTTTCGTGCAGTTTAAACAATAATTCTGCTGTATATAGTTTCACACTTTCCTGAAAATGAAAGGTTTTAGCGGCATCAATTACCTCAATATTTTTTTTGATAAAACCATCCTGGACATAACGGCGAATGTTAAACCGGACTTGATTCCGCAGCACCGTCTCTTCGGGTTTAAGTTGAGATATGATGAAATTGGGATTCAGATAATCCTGAACAAATATGCCACCGGGTATTAGCGCATGGCAGATATTTTCCAAAGAAATTAAATCGTCGGCTTCATCATCAAAATAACCAAAGCTGGTAAAAAGATTGAGGGCCGCATCCAGTTGCCCTTTAGGAAAGGGCTTGCGCATGTCATGCACCAGGTATTGCTCATTGGCACCGGCTAATGTTTTTGCATATTCAATGCTGGACGGGCTGATATCCAGACCGAAAACTTTAAAGCCCAACGATGCAAGCACACGGCTGTGTCGGCCTTTACCGCAGGCGATATCGGCGACAAGCGTATCTTTGGGAAACTTCAGAAATGAACATAGATTTTGAATAAAACGTGCTGCCTCTGCCTCATCCCTGTTTTTGTACAAAAGATGATAATATTCCGAATCAAACCAGCTTTCGAACCATTTCGGCATAATTTTTTCAAAGATACTGTAACTAAAGGTCTGCCAACAACGTCATTAAAAGTATAGGAATGAATGAGGAACAGTTTCATCAATGCGTTACAGCATTCAGTGACGGACTGTACCGATTCGCCCTAAAAAACCTGAATGACCATGATGAAGCCAAGGAGATTGTCCAAAGCAGTTTTGAAAAACTCTGGTTGCACCACAGCAAGGTTGATGCTGCCAAATCAAAAAACTACCTGTTCACCGTGGCCTATCATTGCATGGCCGACTACTGGAGGAGAAATAAAAAAATGATGCCCATTACCGATGAATCCGCCATGCAGCAGGCAGCACCCTCATCAGAGTACACAGGGCTCAAAGAACTCGTGAACAAAGCACTTGAAATACTGCCTGATATTCAGCGCACCGTTGTTTTACTCCGCGATTATGAAGGATATTCGTACCAAGAAATAGGCAGCATCACCAGATTGAATGAATCGCAGGTAAAAGTTTATATTTTCAGGGCCAGACAGACATTAAAAAATCACCTGGGCAGCATGGAGGGAATTATATGACACCAATAAACGAAGAGCAAAGTATGCTGATCTTTGATTTGCTGGAAGGCAATTTGAGTGAAACAGAAAAAGCTACTGCAATAGAACTCGTTAACTCCGATGCAAATCTGAAAAACGAATACGAACTGCTAAAAAAGACCTACCTGCAAAAAGAGGATGTTGTTCATTTCCCCGATAAATTAACTTTACACCATATCCCTAAAAGCACAAATCACTTTTACCTGTATATAAAACCCATTGCGGCGGCTGCCGTGCTTCTTATTATAGCTGGTATAGGGGTTTATTATTTCCGCTCTCAGACCAACACAATCAATACCGGGAAAATATCAGGGAAAACCATCACTATAAAACCACCGGCCATGAAGACAGAAAAAACCATTCCGGAAGTTCTTTCCATTGCACCAAAAACACTTATTGTATCAGAAACCAAGTACATAAGTTCCCCTATATCTGCTGCGGACACTTCGCTCATTCCTTTCACTGAAAAACCCGGCAGCAATATACTTTCGCTTACAGCTACTTCACCCCGGGCAGCCACACCCACAGAAGTTAGCACCGAGGAAATTGAATACAGAATTGCTTTTTATCCGCAACAGACCGCACCGGCAACAAACCGAAAAAAAAGAAGTCTTTATTATCAGCTTTTCAAAACAGGCCGAACCATGCTGGCTAACCTGCAACTGCCGGAAGTGAAAATTAATACGCAAAAATCAAAACATCGTTTGCCCAATATCAATATTCAAATAAACACACCTGCCAATTATGCAACATACAATGAAAATTAACACGACGTTACTAACCGCATTATTGCTCATTTTCTTCAGTTTTCCTTTCAACGATATTCATGGTCAGGACAACCCAAAAAAAGGCCGGATCATTGTTGAAAAAGTAGTAAAAACCAAAAAAGACAGTGCCGGAATAATCACAGAAACAAAAACCATAAAACGCATCAGAATTGACAGTTTGCGCATGAATATAGATGAAGAATTCATAAACGATTCTCTGAATTTAGATTTTCAAAAAGATACTGTTCAATCTCTCATCAGTATATGGCCCAACAGAAGCATTGTAATCATAGAAAATGACACCCTTTACCCATCACCCAAAAAGAAAAACAAAAAATCTCCGGTAGTCATTTCCGAAGGCGGAATTCAACTAGGATTTGCCACCTTACAACGTGAAAATATTACAGGCATCGGTCCAGAATTTCCGGAACTGAAAAACAACAGTTCCATGCACATAGGATTTAACAACCAATGGGGCATTAAAACCTTTTCAGGCAACTGGCGGCTTTGGACAGGATTGCAATACGATATCTTAAATTACCGTTTTTCCAACAGCAACGTTCGATTGCTGGCTGATCGGCAAATATTTAACACAGCGCTTGACTCGGGAAATAATTCTGAAAAGAGCAAAGTGGTGGTTAATTATTTAGGTATTCCCATATCTTTTGGGTATCAGTCAAAAGCCAAAGAAGCAGATGAAGGATTCAGCATCCGCGCAGGAGTTGTAGCCGGATACAGGGTAAGAACGCACACCAAAGTGAAGCTTGACAATGACAAAACAACCAAAGATTTTGATGATTTCAACATGAACGACTTCCTGATTACACCGTTTGTGCAGGCAAGCTACAACAACATTGGGATTTATTTCAGATACAATACCAGGACACTTTTCAAAGATTTACAGGGACCAAAATATACCGGTATGCAATTTGGGCTGGTTTTTCAATAGAATTTCCAATTTGGCGGTAACTTTGCAGCGAAATGACAAACACCCGCATCTGGACGCCAATCAAGGAATATTCCGACATTCTGTTTGAACAATACAATGGCATAGCCAAAGTAAGTATCAACCGCCCACAGGTTTACAATGCCTTCAGGCCGCAAACCGTGATGGATATGCTGGATGCTTTTGATATTTGCCGAGAGCGTCAGGACATCGGCGTGGTAATTCTTACCGGCGTGGGTGACAAAGCCTTCTGCAGCGGCGGCGACCAAAATGTGAAAGGCATTGGTGGCTATGTCGGCGAAGATGGCATCCCACGCCTCAATGTGCTGGATTTGCACAAAAAAATCCGTTCGCTGCCAAAACCTGTGATTGCCATGGTGAATGGTTATGCCATTGGGGGAGGCCATGTACTGCACGTAGTATGCGACCTCACCATTGCCGCCGACCATGCCAAATTTGGCCAGACAGGTCCTAAAGTGGGAAGTTTCGATGGCGGATTTGGAAGCAGCTACCTGGCCCGCCACGTGGGACAGAAAAAAGCCCGCGAAATCTGGTTTTTATGCCGCCAATACAACGCCGATGAATGCGAAAAAATGGGACTGGTAAACAAAGTTGTGCCATTGGCACAGCTGGAAGATGAAACCATAGATTGGTGCAACACCATTCTGGAGCGCAGCCCCATGGCCATACGCATGCTCAAGCGCGCATTCAACGCCGAACTGGACGGACAGGCCGGACTAATGGAACTGGCGGGTGATGCCACCCTGCTGTATTACCTCACCGAAGAAGCCCAGGAAGGGAAACATGCATTTCTGGAGAAACGGAAACCTGATTTCCAGAAGTTTCCGAAGTTTCCGTAAACCACAAAGTTTTGACAACTTTTCCAAAGTTGTCAAAGCGCCCCACCCCCCGATCCCGGAGGGATCGCATATTTGTAACCCGGTGCGACCGCGCCGGGTGGCAACCAACGGAGCCCTGCGACCCCAGAGGGGTCGAATAATCCTACTCCCCTTGTGTCGGGCTATCAAGGGCCAATTGTCACTATCCACTTCGTTTCAGGCTGCAAGGCTCTCCACGCGCTGAAAATGAATCATATCTATGGTACTCTACCTCACCCCTGCTGACGGTGTCAGCTTCCCCTCTCCAGCAGAGCTGGAGAGGGGTGGCTTCGGCAACGAATCCGGGGTGAGGGAAAAATAACCGGCCGTTATTGCAGCTGTACATTTATTAATATTTCCAAAATAAAAAAATTAAAAGATGGCAATTTCATTTTCAAATTGATAATACAAATCTATTCAATTCAACACAAAAATCAATTTCGGCTGCTACCTGCGGTTCAATAAAAACCGCAAATATTTAATCGTCCGGCCTTCTGCCAGCCATATATTTTCGTAAAAAGTTTGAATTTCTTTTAATTCTGCGGCGCAAGGCTGTATATACACATTTTCAATATTTTCCAGTAGCACCAAACCCTCTTCAGCAACGGTTTCCTGGGTGCTTTCATAAAAAAGATCACTGTCTGTTTTCAGGTTTATCTGTGCATCCGTTTTGCAAATATTCCTATAATGCGCCAAAAACCTGGAGGATGTTAAACGCTTTCTGGCCTTGGCAGGCTGGGGATCCGGAAAAGTAATCCAGATGCCGGAAACTTCTTCTTTTTCGAAATGCTTTTCAATAAAATCTATTTGTATTCTTAGAAACCGCACATTGCCCAACCCTTCATCCACCGCGGTTTTGGCTCCACGCCAAAGTCGGTTGCCCTTAATATCCACACCTACATAATTGATATTGGGATTTCGCTTGGCCAGCCCTACCGTGTAATCGCCTTTGCCACAGGCCAGTTCCAGCACAATGGGATTTTCATTCCCGAAAATCTCATGCCATCTGCCTTTGGTGTCGTTGTTAAAATCCAGCGTATTTTCATACGCGTCAAATTCTGCAAACTTTTGCAGTTTCCCTTTGCTCATGGCTTGCAAAAAAAGTACAGAAGTGCCGTATTCTTACGAAATTCGCAGCATGTTTTTGTCGCCGGAGATTTTATTGGCCGCCTATATGTCGGGAGCATTCCCCATGGCGCACCCTGACGACAACAATGAAATTTACTGGCACACGCCAAAACGCAGGGGTATCATCCCCCTGGACGAGCGGTTTACCGTATCCAAAAATCTGAAACGTCTTTACCGCAGCGGCAAATTCACCTTTACTGTTAACCGCAATTTTGAGGAGGTCATTCACCAATGCGCCAGCCTGCGTGCCGATGACACCTGGATTTCAGAAGAAATTATGGAGGCCTATATTGGGTTGCACAAGGCAGGCTTTGCCCACAGCTTTGAAACGCGATTGAATGACGAATTGGTGGGCGGATTGTATGGCGTATGCATTGGCAAGGCCTTTTTTGGCGAAAGTATGTTTCACATCCACACCGATGCCAGCAAACTGGCACTGATGTATCTGGTTGAATTTTTACGCGAGAAAGAATTTATGCTGCTGGATACCCAATATCTGAATCCGCACATTAAACAATTCGGTGCGTATGAGATATCCCACACTACATACATGCTGTTGTTGAAACAGGCGACACGTGTGTAGAGCCGTGCAACTGCGCATCTCCTCCATCAACACCGAAGGCCGGTCGGTCTCACTCCGCTGCTGCGAAAAGCAGAAAACAGCAGGAAACATGAACGGAGCGCCGCAGGTGCGGTGCCTGCGTTTAGATTTGACAACTTTTGGAAAGTTGTCAAATCTAAACGCCCGATCCCGGCGGGGTCAAATAACCCAAATCCTTACGTAACTTTGCCTAATGCATCTGCACTGCTGTATAGATGGTGTAAACTTCACGGCCAGCGTCGCCGATGGCACAGACCTCAGCCAGGGTTTCGGACCCAATGGCGACAATGCCCTTGCATTCCACATACCACCGGCAGAGATTGCACCCATTCGTGTGGGTGATTTTGTTGGCAGCGTAGCCGCCGGCAGCGGTGCCAATTGCGAGGTGATAAAATTCTGTGCCCACGGAAACGGCACCCACACCGAATGTATTGGCCACATCACCCGCGAAAGAAACAGCGTCAATAAGCTGATACAACCCGGAATGATGGCCGCCTGCCTCATAAGCGCCACCCCCGAAAAACAAGGTGAAGACTGGGTTATAACTGCAGAAAATTTCAAGAATTGCCACCTTCAAAAAACCCCGGCCATTATCATCCGTACCAACAATATTTTAGACATACGCGGGAAAAACTGGAGTGGCACCAACCCCTGCTATTTTGAGCCTGCGGCCATACAACTGCTGGTAGAGGCCGGATATGAACACATACTGACTGATTTACCCAGCATAGACCGTGAAGAAGACGGCGGCGCAATGGCATCGCACCACGTTTGGTGGCAGTATCCGCAAAATCCGCGTCTGCATGCCTCCATCACCGAACTAATTATGGTGCCCGAAGATGTTCAGGATGGTCTGCACCTTCTTAGCCTTCAGTTTGCCCCCATCGAATCGGATGCTTCACCTTCACGCCCAATTATTTATCCTCTAACACCTGTAAGACCGTGACGGCCGGCAGCGAAAAATGGCTCTACTTCTTCAACATGCTGCTATCGCGCATGGTGAATGCAGGCATGCGTCCAACCAAACTCAATCCGCAAAAAATCCTCATCATCAAATGGGATGAGCTGGGCGATATGGTCACAGCAACTCCCGTATTTTCAATGCTGCGGGCCCGCTTTCCCGAGGCATACATAGAACTTATTACCAAACCTCAGAATGTTCCGCTGGTCAAATACGACACAAATCTGGACTGCATATCGTCTAATATTGAAAGCTGGAAAGGCCGCTATGACCTACACATTGAACTTCGCGGCACCTGGAAATCATTCTTCAGAACCTTCCGCTATATGCCCGGCTACCGCCTGGACCGCGGCTGGGTGCGTTTTCTGCAGCGCGGAAACCAACCGCATGAAACCCTCACCAATTATCGCATTGTGGCAGCATTGCTGGGCGACATACCCATGCATAAGCCCTACATTGCCCTTTCGGCAAGCGATGATGAAAATGCTGTAAAGCACCTTCAACAAATTGGCACAGACAACTTTATTGTTTACCATACAGGGGCCCGAAAAGCCCTAAGACGCTGGCCTTCGGCGAATTTTGCCGCATTGGCGGATTATGTATACAAGCAGTTCAACCTACACAGCGTTTTTGTTGGCACGCCCGACGAACTGCCCCAAATTCAAGCCATTACCGGATTGATGGAAACACCGTTCATTACCGCCACAGAAAACCTAAGTATCACAGAACTGGCCGCACTCATTTCCAAAGCCCGCGCTTTTGTTGGCAATGAAAGTGGTCCTCTGCAAATTGCCGATGCCGTGAATATTCCATCCCTGTCATTCTTCGGTCCCGGTGTAAAAGACGTTTTTTATCCGCAGCATCCGCAATCCATGGTTATTCATAAAATTTTACCATGCAATCCCTGCGATCAGGTGCACTGCATACACCCAGAAAACCCTTGTATTAACCGCATAAGCATTGAAGAAGCAAAAAATGCATTGGGTTTAGTATTAAGAAATTTTTAGCAAAATCCTAATTTCAAGGCTTGTATTTTGGGGGGGAAAACGCGAATTTGTTGTATATTTGGTAACCAATGCACCGCTCCTTTGAGGTAACCGTATTAGGCACATCATCTGCCTCCCCCACCAAAACCCGCTTTCCCAGCAGTCAGCTGGTGCGGCTGGAAGGGGATTATTTTCTCATTGACTGCGGCGAAGGCACACAACATCAGCTGGTGCGTCTGGGCTTGCGCATGCAGCGAATCCGCTACATTCTTATCACCCACCTGCATGGCGATCATGTATATGGCTTACCCGGACTTATCAGCAGCATGTCGCTGTTCGGCAGAACAGAAAAGCTCACCATCGTTGGGCCCGAGGCCTTGAAAGACCTGCTGGATGTAATTACACGTACTACAGAATCCCGCGTAACGTTTGAGATTGAGTACATTAAAACCAATCCCGAAAAAGCCGAAACGGTGCTGGCCAACCGCAAGTGGAGCTTGAGCACCGTGCCGCTTAAACACCGCATTCCCTGCACCGGCTATATACTTCGAGAGCAAGGTCCCGAATTGCGACTAAACCCTGCTGTCTGCGAACAGATGGGTGTTCCGGTTGAATGCTACGAAGCCCTGAAATGGGGCGATGACTGGCACAGGGAAGACAGCACCGTCGTTTCCAACTCTTTGTTAACCCTGCCGGGAAACCCAAACCGCAGCTATGCTTACATTTCAGACACCATCTATGATGAAAGTATAGTGCCGCATATTCAGGGATGCAGTCTGCTGTATCATGAAGCAACTTTCCTGCACAACCTGCTCGAGCGCGCCACCGAAACCCACCATACCACATCCAAACAAGCCGGACAAATTGCGGCCAAAGCCGGTGTTGGAAAACTGATGATTGGGCATTTCAGCAGCCGATACAACCAAACAGACGATTTACTTACCGAGGCGCAAGAACAATTTAAGGATGCTTTGCTTGCCAATGAGGGTCTGACATTGCAGGTTTAAGTAACAAGTCATTTCCGTCTAATTTAATCAACACAATTTTGAAAGTCTGTAGGTCGTTTTAAGAAATTAAACCTACTATTATTAATTTAAACCTTTGAACAGAAGAAATATGCACTTATCAATAAGTTATAAAATAAATTTGACTATGAAAAAAAAAAGTAGATTTGCATGAAAGACAATACATTTTAAATTAACCAACCTTTCAAATAAATATGCTAAACAAAATTATCGCATTAGGTTTTTTCTTCATCAATGCTGGCGTATTTGCGCAGGCTAACATAGGAGCTGAAGAAAACAATATTATCTACCGAGGGCTGCCCAACCCCATTTCTGTGGCTTGCGGCAACAAAGATTCTTTTTTTATAAAAGAGAAATCTGCCGCACTGGAAGTAAAAAATGACAATGGAAAGCTTTATCTGAATTGCCTAAACGTAAAGGAAGATACGGCCTTTATTGTATTTGGACTTCAAAATTCCACCTTGCAAAGAAAATTCGTTTTCCCGGTTGCCGATGTTCAGGAACCGGTGATTCGTTTAGGGGCAATAGATGTTATAAACCGCGAAGTATCACGAGATGCACTTATGGTGCAAAACTCGTTGGTGGCGATTTTAGAAAATTTTACATACGATGGTGTTAAATGCTCCGTTACCGGCTACCAGATGCGGTATTTCGATCCGGTGTATCAGGATTTTAAAACCCTTGAAGTTAAAGGAGCCTCCCTGTCTCCTATAAATCCCGCATTGGCTAAATTAAAGGCAGGAGACCGTTTTGAACTGAAGAATATTCAGATTATGACACCAGGCAATAAAATTATCACGCACCCGGATATCCTAATAACACTTAAATAATATGAAGAACGTATTTAAAATTTTATGCATAGCAGTATTGGCCATGCAGGCTAAAGAGGCCATTGCCCAGGAAAAATTTGATATTAGTGTATCTACCGACGAAACCAATGTATTGTATGTAGGACTTATCAATACCATTCAGTTTAATGTAAATTATATTCCGTCCGAAAAATTGTTTGTTCTGTTTACGGATGAAGAAGATAAAGTACTTGACAGCAATGTATTCAGCATAAACCGAATTTCACCCAATACCTATACGCTTCACATGTCAAGAAGGTGGGGCAATACAGTAATTGCCCATTTATACAAAAGTGGAGCAGATTCATCAATCCCGATGGGAAAAAAAAGGTTTAAAATTCGCAATGTTGCCAGACCAGTGACGGAAATTTCTTTGTTACCCCTGCAAAAGCACTGGGATTATTTGATGAATTCACCAACATTAAATGTTACTATGCTAGGCATGTTGAGAAAGGATATACAATATACAATAACCGGATATGACTTTACAGTAATCTCAAAAGATGGTCCTCGTAAAGTTATAGCAACCGGTAATTCACTGGCACCGGCAAAACAACTTTTACAGAGAGTTGAAATAAATAATTTTGACAGTGTTTTTTATATGTTCTCCAACATAAAGGCTATAGGGCCTTCCGGGACTGTTTACCTGGAAAATATTAGCAGCATACTCACCCACGGCAAGCCGGCCTATCAAAGTCTGGAGAACTTTTATGGAAAGAAAATGGAGCAGTATTTCGACCTCAACAAAGCCTTACAAAACAAACTGCTTCAGATTTCTTTAAAAATACACAATGCCGCCATTGCAGGAAAAATACAACCCTACTGGGACCAGTCCCTTAGAAAAAAATGCACCCCGGATTCCTATGCCATGAACGGTTCTAAATTGATATTAACCCAAATCCCACTCAACAACGATCCGGAAGATCTAATAGACACCTTCTTTTCAATCCCCTTGAAAGAATCAAGTATGACAGCCGATTTGCGTTTTTGTTTCAAATTATCTGACCAAAAGAAAGGTTCTGTTCGAAAAGATATTCAAAGCATTGCTCCCATGTATTTCGAGAGATTTCCGAATGGTTTATCATACAACATACCAACCGGTTGGTTTTCATACAAAAACATTAATTCTGTATTGAGTGCTGAGGATATGAAATTCTTAGAAGCATACAGCTGGTATAAAAATTTGGAACCATTATATGTTGAATATTCAAATGATGCATTTCAAGGCAGACTAGAGGATTTTGAAGAAAATAAGACAATAACACATACGTACAATGGAATTGGGGTAACAGAAAACCTGGGAAATAATTTACAGGAAAACTGGCGCAGTCAGCTATACAAAGCATTCAAAGAAAATAAATTCTCTTTAACCATGGGTTTCGATAAACCCATCGCTGAAACTGAATTTAATAAACTCCATACCATTCAAGAGTATGTCTTTGTACAGGACACTGCTTATCCAGATGACTTTGAGAAACTCATAGAAGTATATTACAATAAAATTCCTACCTCTTTTGACTCAATTTATTTCGTTTTTAATAGGGACATGCATTTCATGAAAATCGCACAAAAAAACAATGAGGACATCAAATTTACGTATTCCGTCAATTTACAAAATGTTAAATCCAGCATGAATCCGCATGCATTTTGCTTGCTGGAAATATTACTAAACGAAAGCAGGCAAAAATTGCAGAAATTCTCTCCAAAATAAATTTGGGGATTTCTGTTTACATGCCACTTCCAATATAATAAACACCTTTTTACTGCGTTAATAACTCTACAGGCCATGCCTATGGCACTGTTTTATCTTCGCAATCTACCCATGCTGGCTAAAAAACAAGAAAAACAAAAGCTCGAAGATTTCGACCGGTCTGACAAGGGCGCCCAAACCGCTCCCATAGACCGCAAGCAGGTTGCTGATATTGCAACCCTTAAAAACGAGCAGGCACGCAAAGTATTTGGGTTTCTGCTGCTAGTATTGACCGCTATACTGCTTATCAGTTTTGTCTCCTTTTTCTTCTCTTGGAAATCGGATCAGGATTTTCTGGCCGGTGGCGACTGGAAACTATTCAAGGCCAACCACGGTAAGGTTGAAAATGCCATGGGACTGGTTGGTGCGCGTTTGGGTTATTACTTCATCCACAATGGATTTGGGTTGGCGGCTTTTGCATTGTTGCCATACATTGCCTTATCGGGGTTATTTCTTTTATTCAACTACAGGCCTTTTTCCCTGCTTAGAATTGCTATACATACCATTCTCTTCACCGCATGGTTCAGCCTTACACTGGGTTTTGTTTTTCATCCATGGTTTCCAGTGCTGGGTGGTACTTTCGGATATTTTGGCATAAGCAAACTAAATCAAATTATAGGATGGCCGGGCTCGCTAATTTTTCTGGTTTCCTATGCCGTTGTCTATGTAATGCTGTTTCTGAACCTCAATCCGTTTGACCGTATAAAACTGCCTTCCAAATCCCCTGTACCTGAAGCTGCTGTTGATGGTGATACTATTTCCGGAGCTCAAATCATTGAAGACGACCCTGATATCGTATTTGTGGATGAGGAAGATGAGGAAGATTATCAGCCAGTGGATGTGTCTGCCCTGCCGCCAATTGAACTGAAAATAAAAGAGGAACCACCTGTGGTTATTCAGCAGCCTGAACCTGTAACCGAGCCTGAATCCCGCACGCAGGTAATTGAACTGGAAGGCGATGACAACTTCCAGATTGAAGTAAAAACCGACAATCCGGATGAATTTGTGGAAGAAAACGTAGGTGACACTACTGCCTCACATTTCGGCATAGACACTACCCACGACCCCACACTGGAACTCAGAGATTACAGACATCCAACATTAGATTTACTGAATGACTACGGCAGTGGGAAAAAGCAGGAAATCGATATGAATGAGATTGAGAGCAGCAAAACCATGATTATTGATACCCTGAAGAACTACAATATCGGTATTTCCAAAATCATGGCCAGCGTGGGTCCTACGGTTACCCTGTATGAAATTATTCCGGCTCCGGGTGTGAAAATATCGAAAATTAAAAACCTGGAAGACGATATTGCCCTGAGTCTTGCCGCCCTGGGAATACGTATCATTGCACCCATTCCCGGTAAAGGAACCATAGGCATTGAAGTTCCAAACAAAAATCCGGAAATGGTACCCATGAAAGGGGTACTGGCCAGTAAAAAGTTCCAGGAAGCAGATATGCAGCTCCCCATTGCCCTGGGCAAAACCATCAGTAACGAAATATTTGTTACTGACCTGGCCAAAATGCCTCACCTGCTTATGGCAGGAGCCACAGGGCAGGGAAAATCCGTAGGGTTAAATGCCATTCTGGTTTCACTGCTATACAAAAAACACCCTGCCTATATCAAGTTTGTGCTGGTTGATCCAAAAAAGGTAGAACTTACTTTGTACAACAAAATTGAGCGTCACTTTCTTGCTAAACTGCCTGGTGACGGGGAAGCCATCATCACCGATAACACCAAGGTTATCAATACCCTAAACAGCCTGTGTGTGGAAATGGATAACCGTTACAAACTGCTGCAGGACGCCATGGTGAGAAATATTGTGGAATACAACGCAAGGTTTCTGGAACGCAAGCTCAATCCTCAAAACGGGCACAAATTCCTTCCCTACATTGTGGTGGTGATTGATGAGGTAGCCGATCTGATGATGACCGCCGGCAAGGAAATTGAAACACCCATTGCGCGTATCGCACAGCTGGCAAGGGCTATTGGCATTCACCTAATTTTAGCCACACAGCGCCCAAGTGTGAATGTAATTACCGGTATGATCAAAGCCAACTTCCCCGCCCGTATTGCCTTTCGTGTAACCAGCAAAATTGATAGCCGTACCATTCTGGATGCTAACGGCGCCGATCAGCTGATTGGTAAAGGGGATATGCTTTACAGCGGGGGCAATGAAATGATTCGTCTGCAATGCCCGTTTGTGGATACGCCTGAGGTTGAACGCATTGTAGAATACATTGGCGAACAGCGGGCCTATTCAACCGCGTTTATATTACCGGAGGTAAAAGATGAAGTCGGTGAAGGCCGCGGTAGTGAAGGTTTTGACCCCAACGAAAGGGATGATCTTTTTGAAGATGCCGCCCGTGTGGTAGTGCAAAACCAGATAGGCAGCACCAGTCTCATTCAGCGCCGACTGAAAATAGGCTACAGCCGTGCCGGCCGTCTTATGGACCAGCTGGAAGATGCGGGTGTGGTTGGCCCCAACCTGGGTAGCAAAGCCCGTGAGGTGCGTATTCCGGATGAAATGAGCTTGGAACAGTTTTTGAACAACCTGTAGTAGATTTGCATTCCTTATGAACAAACGCGCCCTTCTTATTGGATTATTCCTGTTTTCGTTGCTAACTGCACAGGCACAAAACGACGCCAAAGCAACTGCCATTTTAAACAAAGTCAGCAAACTGTATAAGAGCTATACAGGCATTAAAAGCACATTTACCATCACAACCAGCACCGCTCAGGGGAAAAGTACCAACAGCAATGGAACAGTCTGGATTAAGGGCACAAAATACAAGCTGGATTATGCCGGTCAGGAAATTTTTTGTAATGGAAAATTTATCTGGACTTATAATAGCGAGGACAATGAGGTTACCAAGGAAAACTACAAGGTAAAGGACAATGCCATCACACCCAACGAAATTTTCACCATCTATAACCGCGATTTTAAAAATGCATACGAAGGCCCTACGGTTCGTGATGGCAAAAATTACGAAGTGATAAAGATGGTATCAAAAAAGAAAGTGAATTATAGTTATATCAAACTGGAAATTGACAAATCGACCAACAAAATCCAGCGCATGACACAACACTATAAAAACGGCACCGAAATCATCTATAGCATTGGCCAGTTTACCGCAAATACCACACTGGCAGACAATTTTTTCGATTGGAATGCAGCTGCACACCCGGGTGTTAGCGAAGTGGACCTCACCAAAAAGTAAAAAATAATTATTCAAATAAAAAAGGCTGCATCAACCATGCAGCCTTTCTTTTTATGTTAAGTATTGTCTTAAAGAACTTCTTTCATGCGCTGACCAATCTCAGCAGGGCTGGCTACGACGTGAATGCCGCATTCAGCCATGATAGCCATCTTGGCAGCAGCTGTATCATCCTTACCACCAACAATGGCACCGGCATGGCCCATTCTGCGGCCGGGAGGCGCTGTTTGGCCGGCAATGAACCCAACAACCGGCTTGGTTCCGTTTGCCTGAATCCAGCGTGCCGCTTCGGCTTCCATGCCTCCGCCAATTTCGCCAATCATAACTATACCTGCAGTTTCAGGATCATTCATAAATAATTCAACTGCTTCTTTGGTAGTAGTGCCGATGATGGGATCACCTCCAATTCCAATGGCTGTGCTCTGTCCCAATCCCAGTTTGGTTAGCTGGTCTACCGCTTCATAGGTAAGGGTTCCACTCTTAGATACAACACCAATGTTGCCTTTTTTGAATATAAAACCGGGCATAATACCAATTTTGGCTTCTTCAGGAGTAATGATTCCTGGACAGTTAGGACCAATTAAAGTGGCTTTTTTACCTTCAAGATAACACTTCACTTTAACCATATCGCGGGTGGGAACGCCCTCCGTGATAGCAACAATCACCTTAATACCGGCATCGGCAGATTCCATGATAGCATCGGCGGCAAATGCGGGTGGAACAAAAATAATGCTCACATCTGCACCGGCATCCTTCACAGCTTGCTCAACAGTATTGAAAACGGGCCTGTCAAGGTGCGTGCTTCCGCCTTTACCCGGAGTAACACCACCTACAAGCTGGGTGCCATATTCGATCATTTGTGTTGCGTGAAACGTTCCTTCGTTTCCGGTAAAACCCTGTACAATTACACGGGAATGTTTATTAACCAGTATACTCATGCTGCGAAAAGTTCCGCGAAAATACGATGCAAGGGACGAATTGCCTTGTTATTTTTCAATTGCTGATGTCAGCTCCGCATCTTCAGGGCTAACACGGCTAGGATAATAGCCCACAAGATTGCCTTTTTCATCAATTAAAAACTTATTGAAGTTCCAGGTAACCGAAGCATCCAAAGCCCCATTCTCTGTCTTATTGCACAGCCACTTATACAAAAGATGTTGGGCATCACCGCGCACATCCAGCTTCTCGCTGATTTTGAAGGTAACCCCGTAATTCTTCTGACAGAAAGAACCAATTTTGGATGCGTCACCCGGTTCCTGCCCGCCAAACTGATTACAAGGGCAACCTATAATGATGAGCTTCTCTCCATATTTTTCATGCAGTTTTTGCAAACCTTCATACTGCGGGGTGTAGCCGCATTCGCTGGCCGTGTTCACAATCAGCACTTTTTTACCCTTGAATGCCTCCATAGACCACTCTTCCTTACCGTCCAGTGATTTTAGCTTCAATGTATAGAAAGAAACGGGTGTCGACTTAATCATAGATGGATCCACTTTTTTGGTTTTAGCAAAGAAACATCCTTGGATTGCGAATACAATCCCGCCAAAAATGAAAAAACGAATTGCTTTTTTTATCATATACAAGTAACAAAAATAAGCCCGTATTGTTTAGGCAGCTGCACTTTGCTTAACTTTGTGGCTACGCATGAAAAAACTGCTGTTAATCCCTTTTCTGGCTTCCATAATCTGGGTATCCTGCGATGAAGAACCGCCGCCTGTACGTTTCACCGACCCTGAAAAACCCTTGCTGGATACCATCTACAATGGCATTGCGCCTGCTCCTGACCCAAAAGCAATTCTGCTAATGGATATTACCGGGGTTGGTTGCAGCAACTGCCCTGATGCTGCTGTATTGGCAAAAAATATTGTAGGAAACAATCCCGGCCGGGTAAATCTTCTGGCTGTTTACCCTTTCATATTCCCTAACCATCCACTAACAAATCCCTACGGTGGATACGACACTCTCGCCAATGCCGATGCAGAGGGTCTTGTAACCAATCTCGGCAGCATTGTGGGATTGCCTACCGGCATTATCGACCAAATAAAAATCAGCGGAAACCCTTTCATTGCGCCGTCTTCCTGGGCCGGCACAGTCACTACAAGACTTTCACAGGCATCGCCCGCCAATATTGGCCTTAATGCAAAATGGCTTGTGGCAGACAATAAAGCCCGACTTGAAATTAAAGTCCAGTACCACCAAAACTTGCCGGCCGGAACCAAAAACCTCATGTATATTGGCATTACAGAAGACAATATCACAGGAAAACAAGCCCACAAAGACTCTGCCGGTGGCTATGCCTACAAGTATAAGTTTATGCACGTTCTACGCAAACTCATTACGCCCGTTACCGGCGACACCTTGCGTGAAACACCGGTCGCTGGGAAAGTGTTTGAAAAACATTATTATGTAAAGCCTCGCTACAACTGGAAACCTGACAACCTGAATGCTGTTGTTTGGATTGTGAATGCTGCCACCAAAGAAATTCTGCAGTCTGCCGAGGTTAAACTCAAACCATGAGTAGCCACTGGGCCAGCCATTTCAAACAATTCCGACAATATCTCCTGCTTGAAAAATCGCTGGCCGAACCCAGTATAGCCGCTTATCTTCATGATGTAGAAGCCCTTCGCAAATGGAGCGAACTGCGGGGCATGAACCGCAATCCTGAAACATTCAACCTGCAAGACCTAATGGCCTTTTCCGCTTGGCTGGCAGAGATTGGCTTCAGTGCTACCTCACAGGCCCGCATCCTGAGCGGCATTCGGGGCTTTTACCGATTTCTTGTGCTGCAAAATGAAATCCCGGAAAGCCCTGCCGATTTTCTGGAACCACCTAAAACCGGCCGCAAACTCCCTGTGGTGCTCAGTCCGCAGGAAATTGACGGCATGATTGGTGCCATAGACCGCAGCAAACCCGAAGGCGAGCGCAATGTAGCCATGCTGGAAACTCTCTACAGCTGTGGTTTGCGCGTTAGCGAACTGGTTGGCCTCAAAACCACCGACATTTTTGCCGAAGATTCATACCTGCGGGTAATTGGCAAAGGCAACAAAGAAAGGCTGGTTCCTATTGGCGGTCGAGCACTTAAACATATTAACCTTTACCGCGATGCAGTAAGGCGCCATATGAACATACAAACCGGCAGCAGAGACATTGTCTTTCTGAACCGCCGCGGTGGTAAACTTAGCCGGCAATCGGTATTTCTGCTCATTAAATCATTGGCGGGTAAAACAGGTATATCCAAAAATATCAGTCCGCATACGTTCCGGCATTCGTTTGCCACACACCTGGTAGAAGCCGGTGCCGACCTCAGAGCAGTTCAGGAAATGCTAGGTCATGAAAGCATCACAACCACTGAAATTTATACCCATTTAGACCGAAGCTACCTGGCAGATACCATTCACAAATTCCATCCCAGAAGTCAGTAATTAAATATTAGTTATAAACCCAGTTTGTCCCAGGTTTTTTTACCTTTCAAAAAATAAGAATACACCAGGCCTGCATGCAGCAAGCCTTCAAGAGATTCAAGCTTTTTATTGTTCTCCCCCACCTTCAGTTTTACTTTCATTTTTTCAAAATCCCTATGGGCTTTTAAAATCTGCGGAATATGATTTATTTTCCCCTGTAAAATAAAAAAACAAGCAGCTAAACCGTCTAATAATTTCCTTTTAAAAATTACTGAATCCCTCTCCTCTGTTTGCAAATTCTTATAGAGCATTAATAAATTGTTGCGGAAATTTAAATACGTTTTTCTGGGGCTTTGATTGCTCAGCGTTGCACCGCCAATATGATATACTTTGCTTTGGGGACATGACCATATTTCATAACCCATATTTTGCAATCTCCAGCACAAATCAATTTCTTCCATGTGTGCGAAAAAAGCCTCATCAAGCCCCTTTGCCTTTTCCCATGCCTCTCTTTTGATAAAAAATGCCGCCCCTGTTGCCCAAAACAACGGTTTTTCATCATTATACTGGCCATTATTTTCCTCAACATTTCCGAATATACGTCCCCTACAAAACGGATAACCATATTTATCCATAAAACCACCCGCAGCTCCTGCATACTCAAATTTATCACGGTTTTTAAAATCCATAATATGCGGTTGCGCAGCACCCAATTTAGGATTTTTTTCTGTTATAAAAACCAGGGCCTCTATCCAGCCCGGAGCCGGTTCTGCATCGCTGTTCAGCAGTACAAAATAATCGGCCTTTCTGTTTTTTAAACAATAATTATAACCACCTGCATATCCGAGATTTTCAGGAATACATATTAATTCTATTTCCGGAAATTTCTCACGCACAAATTCAGCACTATTATCGCTGCTATGATTATCCGCTACTACTATTTTAATATTATCACCCTTGCTATTTTCTATAACTTTTGTCAATAACGACGCCAACAAATCACACGTATTGTAATTAAGAATAACAATATCTATAGCAATACTCATGATTCTGTATCTGTATTGCGACCCGCAAAAGGGAATAATATATAACGTGCATTATCGCCATGAATCCAAAAAACACATGTATTGTTTTCAGGATTACCAAAAGCTTCTCTAAAACCCGCCAGTTTTTCTTTTTGAATTAAACCTGTCTCCACGAATTCTTCCACCGTACTAACACTCAGCGAAAACGGAACCTCATATTCTTTCATATCCACTATCACTTCGCCTAAAAAAACATCCGCCTGATGCGCAATAAAAATAGGGAATTCGGTAACCCGCTCCTTGAGTAGCTCACGCGTTATCTCCAGCAACTGACCGCTGAATTCGGTCAACTCTCCCTGTAGTTCCTTCAGTTCTTTCTCCAGCGGATCTGACATATACTTACTCTGCAAAGTTACCACTTAAAGGTGGCTTTGTTTATTCTGTAAATCCAAATTAAAAAAATGGACAAACAATATTTTTTTTATTTGTTTATTATAGGTAAGATTGAATATTCTTATGAAAAAACTCACCAAAGGCCTTCTATATATTGCTATTACCCTCATTGCACTCATAGCCATTCTGTATACATCACCCTATCGCTATTTAATAAAAGGCGTCAGCCTTACCTACCTCAAAGGTAAAACCTCAGCAAACTTTTATGATAAAGAAGATTTTGATTTGAGAAAGGTTGAAAAAGGAAACGATGTGTTACCTCTTCTAAAATCAACATTTTACAATAAGGCAGCGCTTACTACCGAATTAAAAGACATGCTGACCAAAACCAATACCGGTTCATTCCTTGTGCTCAGAAATGACAGCATCATTGCCGAACATTATTACAATGATCACTGTGACACGACCGCATCCAATTCTTTCAGTATGGCAAAAAGTATTGTTACCATGTTGGTGCAAATTGCCATACAGGACGGGAAAATAAAAAGTTGGGATGAAAAAGCAATTACCTATCTGCCCTGGCTTTCCGGACCTTATGCAAAAGAATTATCCCTGCGTCATCTCAGCACCATGACGGCAGGAATAGACTGGTCAGAAAAATACAAAGACCCTTTCAGTATTATGGCTAAAGCTTACTACAGCGATGATCTGGATGCCGTGATGCAAAGCACCCCGGTGCTAGATAAGCCGGGCGAAAAGTTCAAATACCAAAGTGGCAGCACGCAAATGCTTTCAATGATATTGAGAAAAGCTACCGGTAAATCTCCAGCTGAATATGCATCCGAAAAACTTTGGAAGAAAATAGGCATGGAAGCCCCCGCCTACTGGCACCTTGATAAACCAAACGGAAACGAACTATGCTATTGTTGCTTCAATGCTATCAGCCGTGACTTTGCCAGACTAGGCGTTCTCATGGAGCACAATGGAATGGGGCTTGTTGACAGCAATTTTATGTTGGAGGCCAGAAAACCATTCAAAGCCGATCACTACGGACATTCATTCTGGATTGCCAATAAAACAGAAAATCCCTTCTTCTTTATGCATGGTTTTCAAGGCCAATACATAGCTGTGGTACCTTCACAAAACCTTGTCATCGTTCGCACTGGCGCAGGCCAGCAACGGGGCGAAATGCCAACTCCTGATTGTATCCAGCTTTATGTTAAAGAATCAGTGAAAATGTTCGGCAGGAAATAACCGCTGCATAATTTCCTTATTATTTAGGTTTCCTGTCTTTAGCACGTAACCATTTCCTCTCACATTTACTTTTTCAAAAGAAAACTTATTACGGATGGAATCTTCAGAAAGATGGCTATCCAACAACATAACTTTTCCGGGAATCTGCTTTCCATACTCAGACCATAACCATCCCCTGCGTTCATACTTGGGCCGCAATGCTACCGGAAAATCATTGTCAAAACCTGCACATCCGCAGGTAATTGTTTCCTGCATGTAATGATCACCCATTAAAATAAGTTGTATATTATTCTCAGCCGCGGATTTTTTTATTTCACGACAATTTTTCTTAAGCTCAGCAATTTTTTCAACAAAAACCGGTGCATATTCCCTGCACATAAATTGAATATTGCTGTGTTGGACGAACATATTTCCGGCAATACCTAATAGAAAGACTACTATAAACCTGCTGTTTATTTTTTTTATATCTTTTTCTGTAAATGAAATAAAAAATAATAACACGTATGGTATCGCCAGAAAAAACCGACCAGGACCAAAAAAAACATTGTTTGAAAAATCTCCTGTTTTATTGAATCCTATAACAACTAAAAACAACACAAACAGCGCCGAAAGAGAAATATACAAATATTTATTTTTAGGGATTAGCCAAATAAATAATGCAAGAAAAACAACATTGTAAATACCCATATAAAATGTATGCGAAAGCATAGATTTAAACTTCACAACATGTTGCATAAAATATTGCATACCCCATTCCATGGGAGGTTCAGGGTGTACTATATATTCCATATGCCTTACAGCAAGGGCGCGCAGCGCAAACCACATAATTGTTGCAGCCACCGCGCCACTCAAAGCTATACTGATTCTGCTTAAAGGCCTAAATCGATGTGCCATCAGCGGCAATGCAGAAATCAAAAATATAGCATTCGGATTCTGCCATATTCCGCCGGCAATGAGTAACCCTGCAAGTGCAAACATAATACTCATGCGAGTGCGGAAAATGATATAAAACCCAAGCGACACACAGGCAATTCCCTGAATAAATCCGCGGCTTAACATGGTCGTTTGCCAATACTCCACAGGAAAAGCCAAGGATAACATCAAAACAAGCACAGCGCAGGCATAGCGACCATTTCGCGCCGCAATATCTGCAAACATAACTATAGGCATTAACGACAGCAGACCACTCAGTGTGGGTAGCGCCAGATATACCGGCACATTAAGCCATAGCAGCGGCACGGCAAGTAAAGATTCGAGGTTACTGCTATAGGTTTGTCCGTACCAAAACAAATTATGAAAATCGCCACGGGCTATGTCCATGGCGGCCTGCCACATCACAGTCTGATCACTGTCTGTAAATTGAAACCCCAGTGCAACAATACAAACGGCCTTATATGCCAGAAAAATCCAGAGCGTGAATCGGTAAATTGTCCTTATAGATGATTCTTTGTCTGTCATTACAGGATTCAAAATGAATCTTATTCCAGCAAACTTACATATTCCCTGATACAGCTCAACTCGGTTTCAGCAATTAGCTTTAAAAAAGACTCCTTTTTATCAGTTTGGGCATCCTCAAGGCGATCATAATAGCGAAAACGGTGTTCCTTGTCTCCTTTAAGATTGGCTATCACATAACCATGTTGTAATAATATCAAGTTCATAAGCAGGCGCGACGTGCGACCATTCCCGTCTATAAATGGATGGATGGAAACCAGCCGCTCATGCATTTCTGCAGATAATAACACAGGATGCATGTGCTGATTTTTATAATACCATTCAAATAATTCCTCCATTTTCTGGGGAACAACCATTGCATTGGGCGGTATGTGTGTGCTCCCCCCAATTCTAACCTGTACATCCCTGTATCGGCCTGCATTTTCTTTGTCAATACCACGCAACACAAGTGCATGTATATCCAGCACAAAACGCTCCGTTAAGGGTTTTTTAACAGATACAAACTCCTGTATCAAGGCAATTGCTTCATAGTGATTAATGGCCTCCAAATGCTCACGCATAGATTTACCTGATACCGTAATTCCATGGTTAATTACCCTTTCTGTTTCCTGAAGTGTAAGTGTATTTCCTTCGATAAGGTTGCTATGATAAGTGTACTCTACTTCATATGCTTCGCTAAACTTAGCGCTCCCCATGTGCCTTACTTTATCAAGGCGAGTCTTACACTGATCTATCTCTTTTAATATTTTCCGAAGCTCTCCGGAAACAGCTTTTGCAGAAACCGCTCTGCACCGAACTTGCTCTTCAGCAGCTATTAGCACTTCTCGGGCGAGGGGCTCATACTGCAACTCCTTTACAATCTTTTCACTCAGCCAACGAACCAAAAGCTTCTTTTCAGGTAAGCCCAGCAAAGCCGCAATTTGCACCACCTGAGCTCTTACCGGCAAGCGCTCTCCCTTCTCCATTCTGGTTATCAGTGATGAATCTATATGTAAAAGCCCTGCAAGCTCTTTCTGTGAAATGCCTTTTTCATGTCGGGCTTCTTTTATTAAGAATGAAAATGTTTTCATACATGATCTTTTTTGTCAATGACAAATTTAGTCATTTTTTACCGCAATTCAACACACATCTAAATTTTTCTTCAAATTTCTACTTAATACTCCTGCGAATAATATTCAATGCACCACCCGCTTTGAACCACTCAATTTGCTGTTCGTTGTAGGTATGGTTGGCCACAATCCTCTCTGTGATACCATCGGCATGATTCAAAACCAGCTCAAGCGGTTTGCCCGGCGCAAAATCCGTTAATCCGACAATATCAATGCTGTCCTTCTCCTGAATCTTGTCGTAGTCTTCTTTATTGGCAAAAGTCAGCGCCAGCATACCCTGCTTTTTCAGGTTGGTTTCGTGAATTCGGGCAAAAGATTTAACCAGCACCGCTCTAACCCCAAGATGTCTGGGTTCCATGGCAGCATGCTCACGCGAAGATCCCTCTCCATAGTTTTCCTCACCCACCACAATACTGAATTCACCGGCAGCTTTATATATACGCTGCACTTTAGGAACTTCATCATATTCGCCCGTCATTTGGTTTAACACGCTATTGGGTTTGTCATTAAA
The DNA here is from genome assembly GCA_016872175.1 of Sphingomonadales bacterium. GTDB lineage: Bacteria > Bacteroidota > Bacteroidia > NS11-12g > UBA955 > RGEC01. The sequence continues at coordinate 39,080 of VHBA01000012.1, forward strand.
ATAATTAATGGCTCCAATCAGCATGTTGTTTGAGATATTATCCAGGTGACCACGGAACTTCAGCCAGGGACCTGCCATAGAAATATGATCGGTAGTGCACTTACCTTTGGCTTTAATCAAGAGTTTCAAACCTTTCAGATTCTGTCCTTCCCAGGCCGCAAAAGGTTCCAGCAACTGCAAACGGCTGGATGTAGGCGCAACATTTACAACCACACCGCTTCCGTCTGAAGCCGGTGCCTGATATCCTGCATCTTCAGCATCAAAACCGTTGGGGGGCAATTCCATGCCTGTAGGTTCGTCCAGTTTCACCTGCTCACCTGCCTCATTGGTCAGTGTATCGGTAAGCGGATTGAAGTCCAGACGCCCCGCAATAGCAATAGCCGTAGTTATCTCAGGGCTGGCCACAAAAGCGTGTGTATTGGGATTACCGTCCTGGCGGGCGGCAAAGTTTCTATTGAAAGAATGAACAATGGAGTTTTTCTCTTTCTTCTCGGCACCCATGCGTGTCCACATACCAATGCAAGGTCCGCATGCATTGGCAAAAACAGTTGCACCTATCTCATGGAAAGTATCGATAAATCCATCTCTGTCTATGGTATAGCGAACCACTTCACTACCGGGTGTAATGGTAAATTCCGCTTTGGTTTTCAGGTTTTTGGCAGCAACCTGTTTGGCTAAACTGGCCGCGCGTGAAATATCTTCATAACTGCTATTGGTGCAGCTTCCAATCAAACCAACTTCTACATTGATAGGCCAACCGTTGGCTGCCGCTACTTCTTTCATTTTGCTGATAGGCGTAGCCAAATCGGGCGTAAAAGGTCCATTGATATGAGGTTCCAGTTCCGATAGGTTAATCTCAATTACCTGATCGAAATAGGCTTCCGGATTTGCATAACATTCAGCATCTGCTGTAAGGTGCTCTTTCACACCGTTGGCCAAATCAGCAACATCGGCACGGCCTGTAGCACGCAGGTAGCGCTCCATACTGGCGTCGTATCCAAAGGTTGAGGTAGTTGCTCCGATCTCAGCACCCATGTTACAGATGGTTCCTTTACCAGTGCAACTCATGGCCTCGGCGCCTTCTCCAAAATATTCAACGATACAGCCGGTTCCGCCTTTTACAGTAAGGATTCCGGCCACTTTCAAAATCACATCTTTGGGAGCAGTCCATCCGCTGAGCTTACCTGTCAGCTTTACGCCAATCAGTTTTGGAAACTTCAATTCCCATGGCAGTCCGGCCATCACGTCACAGGCATCAGCACCACCCACACCGATTGCAACCATGCCCAATCCGCCGGCATTTACCGTATGGCTGTCGGTACCAATCATCATGCCTCCAGGGAACGCATAGTTTTCAAGCACTACCTGGTGAATGATGCCCGCACCGGGCTTCCAGAAACCGATTCCGTATTTATTGGAAACCGAACTTAAAAAATCAAAAACCTCTTTGCTCTCGTGGTTGGCGAAATCTAGATCTTTATCCGCGCCCACTTTGGCATTAATCAGGTGATCACAGTGTACCGTAGAAGGCACAGCCACCTTAGGCCTACCGGCCTGCATAAACTGCAACAGCGCCATTTGAGCTGTTGCATCCTGCATCGCAACACGATCCGGCGCAAAATCTACGTAACTCTTACCGCGCTCAAAGGTTTCGCTCACATTACCCGACCAGAGATGACTATACAGAATTTTCTCTGTCAGGGTTAATGGCTTGCCCAGCATTTTGCGGGCCGCGTTTACCCTTTCGGGCATTCTTTCATACACTTTGGCAATAAGGTCAAGGTCAAATAACATGGTTTTGAATTTAAGTACAAATTTCGTCTTTTTTACGGGAAATCCCAACCATTAAAAATATGAAATAAGGCAAATTACCGTGAATATTTTTGTGGACATTTGTCATACATTTGCAATAAGCCCTATTGATATTAAGGGTCACATTGTGTAATATTGTATTAAGGAATTATTACACATAAAACCCAATCGCCTATGAAAAAACTCATTACCCTGCTATTTTGTATTTATGGCACCGCAGCAAACCTTGCCATAGCGAATCCTACTCCACCATCTGCTAATTTCAGTGCAGCTCAATGGTCGGGTTGTGCACCATTTACGGCAACATTTTATAATGCCTCATCGGGAGGAACTGGTTCTTACGCCTGGAATTTTGGCGATCCATTGAGCGGAATCTACAATACCAGTAACGCCTGCAGTCCGGTTCACACCTTTAACAATCCGGGAACTTATACGGTTCAGCTTACGTTTACGGTAAACGGAAATCCATATTCCACCACCCACATAGTTACAGTTCATCCAAGACCCAATCCCAATATATTGGGCAAAGACACCGTTTGTGACGGATCAACCGAAAACTACTCGGTAACGGGAACTGCCGGATCCTCCTATTTTTGGACTACTTCAGGGGGAATTATCAACGGCGCCAATAATGGAAGTACTGTATCTATAAATTGGCCGGCACCAGGTGTTCATAGTGTATCTGTAACAGAAACGAATTCATTTGGTTGCTCAAGAACCAAAACCATCAAAATTCTTGTTGCCAACCAGCCACGCCTTGGCAATTTTTGCAGTGGCAGAAAAGAAGGTTCTGACGGCAACCCCAAGGATTCTTCAACACCTTGCATTTGCCAGTATGCTATTAGAAATTTTGAAGCGTTGGATTTAAACTTCCAGCTTTTAAGCAATGATATTTACACCTTTCAATGGTCTGTAATCGGTGGCACCATTATAAGCGGCCAAGGCACCAACTCACCACAAATCCAAGCGGGTTTCGGGCCCACCATGACCATAAAACTGATAGTTTCCAACCCATTTGGCTGCACCGACAGTGGCATTTGCGTCTATGACATCTGCCCATCACCGAAAGCATCGTTCATGGCAGATACTGCCTGTCTTAGTTCAGCAACCCAATTCAGTGCTTTTTCCTCGTCTTTATATAGCCAAATCACCTCTTTTTCATGGAATCTGGGGAATGGCAATATACAAATCAGCAATACCGGCAATTTTGCGTGGACCTTTCCAGCGCCAGTTATTTATCCCGTAACCCTAACAGTAACCTATGCAAACGGCTGCTCAGATGACACTACCATTCAAGTGCGGGTAAATCCGGGCAATGCGCCTCCCATCAACTGTGTGGGCACGGTTTGCAATAATACTAAACATTGTTACGGAACACCTTATTTCGCCGGCGCCACATACAATTGGACGGTTATCGGAGGAACAGGCACTCCTAATGCAACCGGTGACAGTATTTGTGTTTTATGGGGCAACGGACCTGCAGGTATTATTTCTCTTAATGTAACAGGCGGCCCTTACCAATGTGGCCGAAATACAGTGAATGTTCCAATTTTCCCGGCTACAGTAAATTTGTACGGGCCCGATACCGCCTGTGTTGGCGATAACGTAAATTACAACACTGATATAATACCGGGCAGTTGCTATTCATGGACTGTTACAACACCGAGCGGAAGCACCATTAGTTTAAGTCCTTCCAACAATCCAGGCACTATGATAGAAGGTAATTTCCCGGCCCCCGGCATTTATATCATCAACCTGGAGGTGGAAAATCAGCTCGTTTGTTGCAAAGGGAGAATATCAAAAACCATTGTTGTACAGGATAAAATTAAGATTTTTGGATCTCGTCAACATTGCGAATTCAGCACAATCAACTACACATCCAGTGTGCCTGTAATTTGGGGCCCGATAGGAAACGGAACTCTCATCTCCAGCACCACAACCTCTTGTATCATACAATGGGGAGCAGCAGATATAGGATTTATCAGGGCTACTGCCATTTCCCCCAATCTGGTGTGCGATAACGATATCACCTTGCCTGTTGTGCTGGTACCCCGCCCGCCAAACCCTGCCATCAATGGGCCGGCTATATTATGCAAGGGCACAAATTCAACTTATTCATTCGATTCATCTGACCTTATCAGTTCTTGCTCCTGGAATGTGACTCCCGCCGGAGGTGTTACGTATACAACATCCTCGCGGAAAAGCAAAAACATACTATTTACCATTCCCGGCACATACGCAATCACTGTTAATTATGTTGGCCTGGCACCCTATTTCTGTACGTCTTCATCTCAACTAACCGTAACTGTTGTGGACACAGCATGTCCATCACTAAGCGGCCCTACATCATCTTGCATTGGACAAACCAATACTTATACCATTTCTTCTAACCCTGGCAACATTTGGCAGTGGAGTGTGATTGGAGGCTCCATTGTTTCTCAGACCGCTACCAGTTTGTCCGTTACATGGAACAACATCAACCAAGGTCAGGTGATTGTACAAAACACCAAATGTCCAAAACTCTGCATTCGTAAAGTAACCATAAATGCCATACCAACCGGGGCCATTACTCTGGGTAAGGCGTCTTGCAAAGGGGACTCTATAAGATTGTTTGGTCCTCCCGGTTACACCTACAGTTGGAGTGGACCTTCCGGTTTAGGAACCAGCCAGCATTATCTGGTAAATACTACGGGGCTTCACACATTGGTCATTTCGCAATTCGGCTGCAGTGCTACCCTTACCCAAAACGTTTCACCTATCCCTAAACTGCCAAAACCCAATGTGAACGTAGTATTTAACTGCATGACCGCCCCGGCCTTGCCCATTCCGTATCAGATGACTGCTACGTACAATCCTAACTGGCAATATGCCTGGAGCCCCCAAACTGCTACACCGGGCGCTTCTGACACATTGCATCAGCATTATTCAACCGTAGCAGGAAGTACTCATACGGTCATTGTCACAAATGAACATGGCTGCAAAGACACCGCTTCCGTTACTGTTACCGGCAGCTGTGTTGTTTATGATCCGGGCAATGGATGCAGCACCCCCTGCAATGCCATGGTTAATCCTACATACAACCCATGCACGGGAAAATTCACAGCCAACTTGATTAGTGGAAATCCCATCGCCTATTTCTGGAATTATGGCGATGGTTTTTACAGCAATCAACAAAACCCAGAGCATTGGTATTATACCACCGGTTCTTTTATGGCAACCCTAAGCTATTACTGCAATTGCTCATGGGTAACAGTAAAAGTTCCTGTCAATGTTCCCTATATACTTAGACCTAAACTCAAAACAACTTTTCCCTTTAGTTGTAATTATAAAACCATACAGCTGAATTATGCGCCCACCTCCGTAGTACTGGGCACTGGAGTAACGTGGAATGTAGATTGGGGCGACGGATCACCTTTGTACATCGGTGGTACACTCCCCCAAAACCACACCTACAACTATACTAGCAATACAGACTTTATCATTACTTACACCGTCACCGCTCCCAACCCCCTGTGCACTGTGGTAATTAAAGATACCGTTCGTATGAAATACTTCGATGCTGACTTCAGTTTTTGTAATGGTTGTGTAGGCCAGCCGGTGCAGCTGGTTGATCAGAGCAGCTCTCCGGTACCTATCGTTCAGTGGAAATGGAATTTTGGAGATGCAACCACATCTAACCTGCAAAGCCCTTTCCACATATATAACAATGCCATAACCTATTTTCCAAAACTCGTTATTACCAACCAGCAAGGTTGCAAAGATTCACAAACGTATCCCATTACCATTACTATTTTTAATGCCGGTAGCTTAACATTTACCAACAATGGTGGGCCGGCAACACCTGCAAGTCCCGGTGTATACCATATTTGCGAAGGCGATGTATTTGTAAGCTCTGCACCCTTTAACAGCAACTGGACTTACAGCTGGAATGATGGAAAAAGTGGCAACAAAGACACCATTAAACAATCTGGCCTTTACTGGGTAATTGTTGGTAACGGAAATGGGTGCACCGATACCCTTGGTCCATTCCAAGTGATTGTTAATCCCCGCCCCAATGCAACCATATTGGCTCCCGATTCCATTTGCTCCAACCTCTGGACTTCCATACATGCACTTCAGGGTCTCGGATATTCATATGCCTGGAGCAGCTCTCCTGTTGGCGTTTCAGGCACAAGTCCTTCGGCATGGTGGGGTGGTCTCATTGGCCCTGTAAATGTATATTTGCAGATCACCAACACCAACGGATGTTCATCCAGAGACACCGCCCTCGTTATAGGTGTAGCTGCACCCAACGTAAGTGTTAGCAATAATACGTACTCCCCTTTGTGCAAAGGCGATTCCGTTCAAATCAACCTAAACATTACCGGTGCTTATACCAATATTGTATGGGCATCCGGGCAAATTGGGGTAACCAGCATTTGGGTATATCAAAATGGCGTTTATCGCGTTACTGTTACCAATGCATTAGGATGCAGCCAAACGGTGCAGGCATATGTTAACAATATTTTTGAAAGACCTGATATTAGAAATGCTCCAAAAGGTTGTTATTCCATTTGCTCTACAGCCGCACCGGTAAAAATTTGCGGGCCATATGCCACAACCGGACAACCACTCAGTTATCAATGGTTCTTAAACAACAACCCATTTAGTACCAATGCCAATTTATCGATTACAACCGGCGGAAACTATCACCTCGAGGTAACCAACATCAACACCAATTGCAAGTCCATTTCGTCTCCATTCAGCGTAACCTTGGTATCGGGTCCGATAGCAAACATAAATAGCCCGTCACCCAATCCTGTGCTTTGTGTTGGGAAACAAGCCTGCATCACTGTTACGGTGGACCAACCTAATTCAGACATTTTATATACCTGGTATGAAGGCAATAACACACTACCGGACACAGGCACTTCCCTGGTAATTTGCCACCCGGGCGTTTACATTCTTCAGGCATTCAAGAGTGAATGTTGCAAGGCCTTTGATACACTGATTGTAAAAGAAGGCGACTGCTGCTGGGATTCTACCGTCAATTATACCGTTATCCAGGATAGTACCGTCTATACCACAAGTCAGGTATGGGATGGTAAATATTTTGTAGCCGGCAGACTCTTCGTGCGTAATAAAGCAGTGCTGGATATGACTACCATAGATGTTGTCTTTGACCGAGACGGTGAAATTATTTTTGAAGATAGCAGCCAAGTTCGAGCCAACAATAGTGTTTTCCGCCCCTGCGACATGCATGATGTGTGGGTTGGATTTACCTTCAAAGATTCCAGCTCCGGCGTAATTCACACCAGTCTGTTTAAAAATGCCAGGCATGCTGTGGATATTAATACCCAAGGACCCCAGGCAGTGAAAATAACCGATAACACTTTCAGCAATTGTCATATTGGTGTTCGAATCCTGCGCGGCGGAAGAAATTGGAATGAAGGCATTACAAAAAACTCTTTTGTGATTAATAATTACAATTTCACCACACCGGGCCTCTATCCCAATTTCGATTACTTCGGAATAATACTCAATGGTGTCCGTATGGAAGAAATTATCAGTCAAAATGACTTCCGAAATTCTGACCGTTTTAATCAACCCAATCGCTATTATGGTATTTATGCCCTTCGTTCAGGATTTAACGCCAGTGAAAACCGATTCACCAACATGTACCGAAGCATTGATGCAGCCTATGGTTCTGGCTTCGTTAATATTGAAAATAACGAAATTGAAAAGACTGCCCAGGGCCGCTATGCAAGCGATGTACAGATTAGGGTAAGCGACCACAAGGAACCCGCACTGATTTTTGGCAATGAACTACGCAATTCCGACAACCGTCATACTGGCACTGTAGGCATTTTTGCCGAAAACATGTTTGGACTAAATATTCGGGATAATAATATCAAAGGTTTTGATGTTGGTATTTGGACCAAACGGCTGGAAAGTTGCATTATCAACGAAAACGATATTGATCAGGGAGGGGATATAGGAATTTTAGATTCTCTTAGCCGAAAACTGGATATCAACTGCAATGTTATCAGACTAAAAGATTGTAAATCCGGCATTTTAACGTCATGTAACAGCGTTGGGATTTATATGCAGGCTGGCAATAACACCAACAACATTTACACTAATTGCATTTTTGATACTCGACGCAGTATTTTCCTACGCAGCAATGCAGCAGGACTTCCTGTGCCGCTTGTTCTTAATAATTACCTCTACAATTATCTAACTGCGGGAATAAATATTACGGGGCATAGCGGAAGCATAGGTAGCCCGCTGCAACCCGGAAGAAATACGTTCGTTAGCAATAATTACGCCGGTGGCGCCAGGGAAATCGTCGCTTCTCCATTTGGCAGCATTAGCGAAAGTTGCAACTTTGGTGTGCTCGGAAATGGCGCGGGTGTTACCACCACTTTGTGCCCAACGAACACCATGCTAAGCTCAACAGCGGCATGCGGACAGCAGATAAACAACCCTCGGCATAACAAACAGAACAAATGGGATATCTGCGAAAATTACAGTGGTAAAACCGCCGTATTCGAAGAAATAAGCGGAACCGGCGTTGTAGTGGTAAAAATCGGTGATTTAAATCCGGCTAAAATTGCACCTCCCGAACTCTTTGCGGCCGGGTTGTCGTTAATTAGCCAAAAGTCCTTTAGCGAATTTGAAAATTTCATGCAGAAAATATCCATGCAGCAGTCACTTTCACAGTGGCAACTTAATTATCTTAGGGCTCAGTTGGAAATCAGCAAAGGTAAAACCGAAATAGCACTGCAAATTTTACAATCAGCCAATCCAAGCATTGAAGAAGATAAAGTTGAACAATGGTTGACCATGCTATCATTGCAAAACAAATCCGGCATGCTGTCAGCATCTGAAAAGGCAACACTGCTTCAAATTTCACAAAGCCAAAGTACGCTCGCCAATGCATCCTTTGATTGGTTACATGCCTTTACTGGAAACCATGACTATCGGTTTGGTTGTTGGTATATCAATCCGGCCGGTGAGGGTGTGCGTAATTTACCGGAAAACACCTTTGTGAATGTGATGCCAAATCCTACAGAAAATTTCGCCAATGTTCAATTCGCACTATCAGGAAATAAAACTAGTATCACCCTGCATGATCTCACCGGAAATTTACTCACCTCGGTTGAGCTGCAACAAGGCGCCGGTGCTTACAAATTGGATTTGCGCAACCTCTCTAACGGTGTATACTTGGTTAGTGTAACAGACAATGATAGTGGAGAGAAAAAGGTTACCAAATTGATTAAACAGTAATAATCCACACTTAACGAATAAAAAACGCCCTTCGGGGCGTTTTTTATTAAATACATTTGCCCCATGTCTGACCCACGCATTATTCTTGGCATCGATCCGGGTACCAATTTGCTTGGGTATGGTATCATTCGCACCGAAGGCAAAAAGATGGAACTGCTTTCCGTGGGTGTGGTCAGGCTTTCCAAACTGGCAGATCATGGCGAAAAACTCCACCACATTTTCGAACGCATCGCAGGTCTTATCGACGGTTATCAGGCAACGGAAGTAGCCATTGAAGCCCCCTTTTTCGGTAAAAACGTGCAAAGTATGCTCAAACTGGGCCGTGCACAGGGCGTTTCCATTGCCGCCGCCATCAGCAAAGGATTAAAGGTTTACGAATACGAACCCCGAAAGATCAAGCAGAGTATTACCGGAAACGGAAATGCCAGCAAGGAACAGGTAAGTGCCATACTGCAAACCCTGCTCACTTTTACCGAACAACCTGAAACCAGCGACGCATCCGATGCGGTGGCCGCTGCTGTCTGCCATTTCTTTCAGTTAAACCCCAAACAATTTGGCGTAAAAAACAGTTCCGGTGGCGGATGGAAACAGTTTATTGCCAACAATCCCGATAAAATAAAAAGGGGCTGAAAGCCTCTTCTGTATTACTAAATCGTAATTCGTCGATATACGATTTAGTAACCTTTTAATTTAGCTTTAATGTATTCCCTGTTCAGCGTAGCAATTACACTTAACGGAATCTGCTTTGGGCACTCTGCAGAGCAAGCGCCGGTATTGGTGCAGGCGCCAAATCCTTCCGCATCCATCTGATTAACCATCGCCACAACACGCTTGGAGGACTCGGCCTGACCCTGTGGCAACAAAGCCAGCTGTGTAACCTTGGCGCCTACAAACAGCATGGCACTGGCATTTTTGCAGGCACTTACGCAAGCACCGCAACCAATACAGGTAGCCGCTTCAAATGCTTCGTCGGCAATTTCTTTCGGAATCAGCGTAGCGTTGGCATCTACGGCATTGCCTGTATTTACTGAAACGTATCCGCCGGCTGCGATGATGCGATCGAAGGACGAACGGTTTACGCTCAAATCACGGATTACCGGGAATGCATTGGATCTCCAGGGCTCTACCACAATGGTATCGCCATCGCTGAAACTGCGCATGTGCAACTGACAGGTGGTAACACCGCCTTTAGGCCCGTGAGGCCTGCCGTTGATAACCATGCTGCACATACCGCAAATTCCTTCGCGACAATCATGATCAAATGCCACAGGATCTTTGCCTTCGGTTATCAGTTGCTCGTTCAGCACATCGAACATCTCCAGAAATGACATATCCGGGTTGGCCTGAACCGTGTAATCCTCAAAATGTCCGGAATCATTAGCATTCTGCTGCCTCCACACCTTGAGTTTTAAATTCATATTGCTGTTTGACATACTCGTTTTCCTTTATTTATAACTGCGCTGTGCGATTTTAATATTTTCATACACCAGGGATTCTTTATGCAATTCCCAGCCATTTCCTTCCTTGTATTCCCATGCGGAAACAAACATATAGTTGTCGTCATCACGCTTGGCTTCGCCCTCTTCTGTTTGGTATTCCTCGCGGAAATGACCACCACAGCTTTCGTTGCGTTCCAATGCATCAAGACACATCAATTCGCCAAGCTCCAGAAAATCAGCAACCCTGCTGGCTTTTTCCAGTTCGGGGTTGAACGAATCCATGGTTCCGGGCACACGCACATCTTTCCAGAATTCATCGCGAAGTGCCCTGATTTCAGCGATGGCCTGTTTCAGTCCTTCTTCGCTGCGCGACATGCCGCACTTATCCCATATAATAAGACCCAATCGGCGGTGGAAACTTTCCACTGACTGCTTACCGTTAATGGACATCAAATGCTCAAGTTGCTCGCGTACTTTCTTCTCTGCTGCCGCAAACTCCTCACTGTCGGTAGGCATGCTCTTGGTGCGGATTTCATTGCTGAGGTAAGAACCAATGGTGTAAGGAATTACAAAGTATCCGTCGGCCAGACCCTGCATCAGTGCTGATGCACCCAGACGGTTGGCACCATGATCCGAGAAGTTGGCTTCGCCCAAAGCATACAAACCGGGGATATTGGTCATCAGCTCGTAATCTACCCACAAACCGCCCATAGTATAATGCACGGCAGGATAAATGCGCATTGGCACTTCGTAGGGATCTTCATCGGTAATCTGCTTGTACATGTCAAACAGGTTGCCGTACTTCTCTTTGGCCACATTCTGCCCCAGTTTCAGCAAGGTAGCTTCATCAGGGTTTTCTATATTCAGACGGCTGGCCTCCGCACGGCCGTATTTGTTGATCATGTTGAAGCGGAAATCCAGGTACACCGCCATTTTGCTGGAACCTACACCATAACCTGCATCGCAACGCTCTTTGGCGGCGCGGCTGGCAACGTCACGGGGAACCAGGTTACCAAAGGCCGGATAACGGCGCTCCAGGTAGTAATCGCGGTCTTCTTCGGGAATATCGTTGGGGTTGCGGTTGTCGTCCTTGTTCTTAGGAACCCAGATACGTCCGTCATTCCTCAAAGATTCGCTCATAAGCGTCAGTTTACTTTGGTAATGACCACTCACAGGAATACAGGTTGGGTGAATCTGCGTAAAGCAGGGATTACTAAACAGCGCACCAGCTTTGTGGGCTTTCCAGCCTGCCGTTACGTTGCTTCCCATGGCGTTGGTACTCAGGTAGAATACGTTTCCATAACCACCGGTGCACAACAACACTGCATGTCCGAAATGTCTTTCCAGATCGCCGGTCATCAGGTTGC